>JBFJUC010000049.1:0-12665 GCA_041624875.1 Alcanivorax sp. | reverse complement strand
CCCTGCGCTCATACGGTTCTGGACGTCACCAACACACACCGCGCCGGAGTCGGCCGATAAGCTCCGGGCAAGTAGCCGCCGCACACGCAAGGAAGGATTTGATGAACGTTAAAAAGCTGGCTCTTTTGATTGTGATTGGGGCGCTGGTGGCGTCGTATTTCGTGTTTGATCTGGGGCAGTATCTGAGCCTGGATTATTTGAAAGAACAGCGCGGGGCGTTTCAGGCGCTGGCGGCGGAGCAGCCGGTGTTGGTGCTAGGTGGTTTCTTTTTGTTGTATGTGGCGGTGACGGCGCTGAGCTTGCCCGGGGCGGCGATCATGACGCTGGCGGCGGGGGCGTTGTTCGGGTTCTGGGTGGCGTTGCTGCTGGTGTCGTTCGCGTCCAGCGTGGGCGCCACACTGGCGTTTCTGGCGTCGCGGTTTTTGTTCAAGGACACGGTGCAAAGCCGGTTCGGTGAGCGGTTGAAAAAAATCAACGCGGGCGTGGAGAAAGACGGCGCCTTTTATTTGTTCACGTTGCGGTTGATTCCGGCGTTTCCGTTTTTTGTGATCAATCTGGTGATGGGGCTGACGCCGCTGAAGACCTGGACGTTTTACTGGGTCAGCCAGGTGGGCATGCTGGCGGGCACGGCGGTGTACGTGAACGCCGGCACCCAGCTGGGCGAGCTGAACACTCTTTCCGGGTTGCTGTCGGTGGATCTGATCGGCGCGTTCGTGTTGCTGGGGCTGTTCCCCTGGCTGGCCAAGGCGGTGATGGCGTTCCTGCAGGCGCGCAAGGTGTACCGGGGTTATCAAAAGCCGAAGCACTTCGACCGCAACCTGGTGGTGATCGGCGCCGGTTCCGCCGGGCTGGTGAGCGCCTATATCGCCGCCACGGTGAAAGCCAGCGTGACGCTGATCGAGAAAGGCGAGATGGGCGGCGACTGTCTGAATACCGGGTGCGTGCCGTCCAAGGCGCTGATCAAGAGCGCGCGGCTGGCGCACCTGGAACGCAAGCCGGAGCGCTACGGCTTCACCAGCATCACGCCGCGCTTCGATTTCGCCGACATCATGGCGCGCATCCATAAGGTGATTGGCAAGATCGAACCGCATGATTCGGTGGAGCGCTACACGGAACTGGGCGTGGATTGCGTGCAAGGTAGCGCGCGCCTCACCTCGCCCTGGGAGGTGACCGTGGACACCGCCGAAGGCGAGCGTACCCTGACCACCCGCAACATTGTTATCGCCTCCGGCGCGCGACCGTTCGTGCCGCCCATTCCCGGTATCGACGACATCGACATTCTCACGTCCGAAAACCTGTGGACCCTGACGGAACAGCCCCGCCGGCTGATCGTGCTCGGCGGCGGACCGATCGGCTGTGAGCTGGCGCAAAGCTTCGCGCGCCTGGGCAGCGCGGTGACCCAGGTAGAGATGCTGCCGCGCCTGATGCCCCGCGAGGATGAAGACGCCGCCGCCCTGGTGACCTCGTCCCTGCGCGACAGTGGCGTCACCGTTCTCACCGGTCATAAAGCCGCGCGTTTCGCGGTGGAGGACGGCGAGAAGGCGCTGTATGTCGAAGCGGACGACGGCGAAAAGCGCCTGCCGTTCGACGCGGTTCTGGTGGCGGTGGGCCGGCGCGCCAATACCGACGGTCTGGGCCTGGAGGCCCTGAACATCGCCACCGAAAAGAACGGCACCGTGGCGGTGGATGGCTTCCTGCGCACTCGTTTCCCGAATATTTTCGCCTGCGGCGACGTGGCCGGCCCCTACCAGTTCACCCATGTGGCCGCCCACCAGGCCTGGTATGCCTCGGTGAACGCCCTGTTCGGCCGCTTCAAGAAATTCCAGGTGGACTACCGGGTGATCCCCTGGGCCACCTTCACCGATCCGGAAGTGGCGCGTGTGGGCCTGAGCGAGGACGAAGCCCGCGAACAGGGCATCGACGTGGAAGTGACCCGCTACGGTATCGACGACCTGGACCGGGCCATTGCCGACAGCACCGACCACGGCTTCGTGAAGGTGCTGACGCCGCCGGGCAAGGACACCATTCTGGGCGCCACCATTGTCGGTGAGTCGGCATCGGACTTGATTAGCGAGTACGTACTGGCGATGAAGCACGGCCTGGGCCTGAACAAGATTCTCGGCACCATCCATATTTATCCGACCATGGCGGAGGCCAACAAATTCGCCGCCGGCGAATGGAAAAAGGCGCATAAGCCGGAAGGTTTACTGCGCTGGGTAGAACGCTTCCACGCCTGGCAACGCTGACCGGAGATCGATCAATGACACTGCACGCTTTACCGCCAAGAACGCTGTCACTAGTGATACTGGGTCTGTTTTTTATCGCCGGCATGGGGCTCGCCGAGAAGGCCGCGGCGTTCGACCACGGCGCCTGGGACGGCTTGCTTGAAGAGCATGTCGAATGGCGGCGCGACGGCGTGACCAGCGTGGTCGACTACTCGGGACTGGCCGACGACGAAGACACCCTGGACGCCTATCTGGCGAAGCTCAGCGAGGTGGACACTGACACCTTCGAAAGCCTCGACCGCGACCACCGGCTGGCGTTTCTCATCAATGCGTACAACGCCTTCACCGTCAAACTGATTCTCAAGCAAGACGACCGCCCGGCGTCTATTCGCGATATCGGTTCGATTTTTTCCGGGCCCTGGAGCCAGCGTTTTTTCACACTGCTCGGCAAACAGCGAACCCTGGACGAGGTGGAACATCAGATGATCCGCGGCAACCCCGAGTTGATGGACCCGCGCATCCATTTCGCGGTCAACTGCGCCTCGGTGGGCTGCCCGGCGCTGCGCCCGGAGGCTTATGTCGGGGATCGCCTGGACCAACAGCTCGCCGACAGCACCCGTCGCTTTCTGTCCGACCGGCAGCGCAACCGCTACGACGAGAAAAGCGGCGTCTTACTGGTATCATCGATCTTCGACTGGTACCGGAAGGATTTCGTCAACGCCGCCGGCAGCCTGGCGGGTTATCTGGCGGGTCACGCCGATGCCCTGGGGCTCCAGAACCCGGTACGCGAGAATCTGCAGGCTGGCGACGTGCCGATCCGTTTCCTGGACTACGACTGGAACCTGAATACCGAGGCCAACACACGATGACGGTTTCCGAGCGCCTGGCCGCCACCTGGGATTCCTATCGCAGCCTGCCCGGCTGGGTGCAAATCTGGGTGGGGTTGATTCTGGTCCCGGTCAACGCGGCGGGCTTCTTCCTGCTGGACACGTTTTCCGGCCGGGCGGTGGCTATGGCGGCGGTCTTCGTAGTACTCACCAACCTGCCGATCATGTGGTACTACGCCGGCATGAACAAAGCCATGTCGATCCCCCACCTGTTCGCCTGGATTCCACTGCATGTGGCCCTGATCGGCCGTCTGGTGGGCGCCTACGGCGACACCCCGTTACCGCTTTCCGAGTGGTTACTGGCGGTCGCCGTTCTGGTGGTTAACACGGTCAGTATTTTATTCGATCTGGTGGATTCCTGGGGCTGGCTGCGGGGCGACCGGGCAACACCCGGCGGCGGCCGCCAAAGCTCACCCACGGTAACCTGAACCGTATTGACTATAATTCTCATTACCTATAAGTTCCCCTCCGCATACAAAACTAACACTTTCCGGAGGGGTGCCCGTGCTCCGCTTTCGCTACCGCTTGCCGCTGTCTGTTCTGTCCTTCTCGCTGCTGCCGCTGACGGTCGCCGTATCCACCGCCGCCCAGGCACAAAACACCAACCAGCTCGAGGCGGTGACCGTCACCGCCACCCGCGGTAACAGCCAGGCCGGGGAAACGCCACAGAAAATCACCGTGATCACACGGGACGAGATCGAGCAGCAGATGGCGATCACCAATGATCAAGCCCAGGTGCTCAGCAATCTGATCCCCTCCTATTCGCCGAGCCGCCAGAAGCTGACAAATTCCGGCGAAACGTTCCGCGGCCGCGATCCGCTGTTCCTGATCGACGGCATACCCCAGTCCAACCCGTTGCGCGACGGCAGCCGTGACGGCTACACCATTGATCTGGCCATGGTGGAACGTATCGAGGTGATCCACGGCGCCAGCGCCGAGCACGGCCTGGGGGCCACCGGCGGCATCATCAACTTCGTAACCCGCCGTCCGGAAGGCACCGAGCTCCGCCAGCATATCGGGGTGGGCGTGAGCGCCCCCACCGACTACGAATCCGACGGCCTGAGCTACGAAACCGATTACCGCCTGGAGGGCATCCACGGCGATTGGGATTTCCTACTCGGCGGCGCCTATAAATCCCGGGGCCTGTTCTACGACGCCGACGGTCGCGCCGTGGGCATTGATCAGGCCCAGGGCGACACCATGGATTCGCAAAGCTACGACGTGTTCATGAAGGTCGGATACTGGCTGGACGACACCCAGAACCTGGAGCTGTCAGTGAACCGCTTCGAGCTGGAAGGCAACCACGACTACGTGGGCATCGAAGGCGACCGCGCCAACGGCGTGCCGGCGACCTCTGTGAAGGGCGACCCGGCCGGCGACCCAGTGCGCAACGAAGCACTCACCACCAGCCTTTCCTACCGCAACACCGATCTGGCCGGCAACGATGTGCGCCTGCAGCTGTACACCCAGCGCTTCCGCGCCCGCTACGGCGGCGATACCTTCGGCACCTTCCAGGACCCGACCATCGCCCCGGCCGGCACCCTGTTCGACCAGTCCCAGAACGAATCCGACAAGTACGGCGCCAAATTCACCCTGATCCGGGACGGCCTGCTCGACGGCAATCTGAAAGCCACCACCGGCCTGGACCTGCTGCAGGATGAGACCAGCCAAATTCTGGCGCAGACCGGCCGCGAATGGGTGCCGGAGACCGAGTTCCAGAACGCGGCACCCTTCCTGCAACTGGAATACCAGGCCACCGACCGGCTGTCTCTGCACGGCGGCGTGCGCCATGAGTACGCCAAGCTGGATGTGGACACCTACACCACCTTGGCATCCTACGGTAGCCAGACCGTGCAAGGCGGCAGCCCCCGCTTCGAGGAAACCCTGTTCAACGCTGGCGTGGTGTTCCAGGCCACCAACTGGGCGCAGCTGTTTGCCAACTACTCGGAAGGTTTCGGTATGCCGGACGTGGGCCGGGTTCTGCGCGCCGTGGATCAACCGAACCGCGACGTGGACGACTATGTCAATCTGGAACCAATCGTCACCGACAACCGTGAGATCGGCGCGCGCCTGTCCCAGGGCACCGTGGACTTCGAAGTCAGCTATTACCAGTCCGATTCCGACTTCGGCTCACGGCTGGCGCTGCGCAACGGCGTGTTCGAAGTCCAGCGTGAGAAGACCGAAATTCACGGCGTGGAGGCGGATCTGGGCTGGCGCTTCCGCGAAGGCCATCGCCTGAGCACCTCCTACGCCCATGTCAGTGGCAAGTTCGATTCCAACGACAATGGCGTGGTGGACACCCGCTTGGACGGCCGCAATATCGGGCCGGATCGGGTGACCGTGCGTTGGCAGGCCAACTGGTCGCCCAAACTGACCACCCAGGTGCAGGGCAACCATTACTTCAGCCGCAGTATTCCATCGGACCCTGAACTGGGCTTCGACAGCTACCAGGTGTTCGATGCCTTCGCCGGCTACCGTCTGGGCAAGGGTCAGGTCACCGTGGGCGTGGAAAATCTGTTCAACGAACAGTACATTACTTACTTCTCGCAGGCCGCCTCGGCGCTGGACAGCCGTTACTTCGCCGGTCGTGGTCGGGTCGTCTCGCTGGGGTACAATCTGGACTTTTAAACCCCGCTGCGAGCTTTCATGCTGTTCAAGCTGCACAAATACGCCGGTCTGATCGTCGGACTGCTGCTGGCGCTTTCCGGCGTCACCGGCAGTCTGCTGGTGTTTCACGACACCCTGGACGAGTGGCTGACACCCCGATTGGTGAGCGATCCCAACGCCGAACCGGTCTCACTGGCCGCGGTGATTGCCGCCGCGGACGCGGCCGTACCCGGCAAAGCGCCGCAACGGTTGAACGTTTCGCGCGGTCCGGGCAGCCCGCATGAGGTGCGCTTCGAAGCTCGTCCCGGTGCGCCCGGGCCGTTGCAGGTCAGCGTCACACCCGCCGGAGAGGTACGCGCCGTACGCGATTGGGGCCAATACCCCACCAGTTGGGTCTATCGTCTGCATTACAATTTCCTGGCCGGCACCACCGGCCACTATGTGGTGGGCGTGGGCGGCCTGTTCCTACTGTTCTTCTGTCTTAGCGGTCTGTACCTGTGGTGGCCCCGGGGCCGCCGCGCTGGCCGCTGGCGGCGGGCCCTGACCCTGCGCCGCGACGCCGGCCGCTTCCGCTTTTATTTCGATCTGCACCGCACCGCCGGCTTCTACTTGTTACCGGTATTGATGGTGGTGGCGTTTTCGGGGGTCAGCCTGGTCTTCCCGGGGGCGGTGCGGGCCGTGGTCGGCGCCATGCTTCCTCTGGACGCTCCATCGGTCCCCCCGGTGGAACCCGGGGACGACGCCCTCAATGTGGACCAGGTGGTGGCCGTCGGCCGGAGCGCCTTCCCTGACGCGGTTCTGACACGGGTGGATCTGCCCGCCTCGCCCTCCGCCCCGTACCGGCTCGCGTTCAACCAACCCGACGCGCCTTGGTCGCGCTACGGCGCCACCCGGGTGTGGGTGGATCAATACCAAGGCGCCGTCCTGGCCACCTACGATCCACTCACCGCCAGCGCCGGCAGCCAGCTTATGACCTGGCAATTTCCCTTGCACAACGGCGACGCCCTGGGCCTGCCCGGTCGCTGGCTGATCCTGGCCAGTGGCCTGCTTCCGGGGCTGCTGTTCGCCACCGGCCTCTACCTGTGGTGGCGTAAGCGCCATCCTCGGCGTCGCCGTCCTCGTCATAATTGACATTGATTATCATTTTCAATAAGTTCCTTGCCGGCCTGACTTTTCTTACACTTACCCCGCCGCAAGGAGAACTTTCCGTGCGTTTTTCACGTCTGTGCTTGCCTTTGTCCCTTTTTTTCGTGGCTACCCCTCTTTATGCGCAAACCGACGACAATACCCTGAAACCGGTCACTGTGACGGCCACCCGCGCCCAGAACACGGCGCAAGAGTCCCCACAGAAAATCACTATCATTACCCGCGAAGAGATCGAACGGCAGTTGTCGATCAGCGAGGATCCCGGCCAGGTGCTGAGCAGCCTGATCCCGTCGTACTCACCCAGCCGACAAAAACTCTCCAATGCCGGCGAGACTTTCCGCGGCCGGTCGCCTCTATTTCTCATCGACGGCGTGCCGCAAAGCAACCCGTTGCGCGACAGTGCCCGCGACAGTTACACCATTGATCTGTCCATGGTGGAACGCATTGAAGTCATCCACGGCGCCAGCGCCGAGCACGGCCTGGGCGCCACCGGCGGCATCATTAATTTCGTCACCAAACGCGCCGATCCAGGCAAAATCAACCAACATGCCGGTGTCAGCCTGACCGCCGATGACGACGTGAAATCCGACAGCCTCGGCCACAAGTTGAAATACCGGATCAGCGGTCAGCAAGGCGACTGGGATTATCTGGCCGCCGCCACCCGGCAGCGGCGCGGCGTTTTCTATTCCGGCGACGACGAGCTGGTCGGGATCGCCTATCCCGGCGAGTTGCAGAATTCCACCAGCCACGACCTGATGGGCCGGCTGGGCTACTGGATCGACGACCACCAGAACCTCGAGTTGATGGTCAACCGCTTCGAGCTGGAAGGTGAAGGCGACTATGTGCCGGTGCGCGGCGACCGTGACAATGGCGTCGCCACCCGTGCACGCAAAGGCGAACCCGATGGCGAACCCGGTTTCAACAAGGTCACCACCGCCCAGCTTTCCTACACCCACACGGACTGGCTGGGGAACCATGTCGACGCCCAGCTCTATAGCCAGCGTTTCCGGGCCCGTTTCGCCACCACGCCCTTCTTTCCCTATGAGGGCGCCAACGGTGAAACGCGGTACGATCAGACCCGCAATGAATCCGACAAGTTGGGGGCCAAGCTCACCCTGAGCCGCGACGGCCTGCTCGACGACCGCCTGAAGGTGACCACCGGCCTGGACCTTCTACAAGACGAAACCCAGCAAATGCTGATCGAAACCGGCCGCACCTATGTGCCCGAGACCCAGTTCCGTAACGGTGCCGTTTTCGCGCAGGCGGATATCAGCCTGACCCGCGCCCTGACCTTGCAGGCCGGCGCCCGCCACGAACGGGCCAAGCTGAACGTCGACACCTACCAGGCCGTCGACCGCAGCGGCGCGGTGATGCGCGACGGCGTGATCGTCCGTGGCGGCAGCCCGGAATTCGACGAAACGTTGCTCAACGCCGGCCTGGTCTATCAAGTGACGCCCTGGGCCCAGCTCTACACCAACTATTCCGAGGGCTTCGGCATGCCGGACGTGGGCCGGGTCCTGCGCGGCATCGAACAGCCCGGCCAGGATGTGGATACCCTGCTGCAGCTGCGCCCCATCGTCACCGATAACCGGGAGGTCGGCTCACGCTTCGATTGGGGCCGCTACGGTCTGGAAGTGAGCTACTACGAATCGCGTTCCGATTACGGTGAGCGCCTCACCGAGGAAAACGGCGTCTGGGTGGGCAACCGCGAGAAAACCAGGATTCAGGGCTTCGAAGTGTCCGGCGACGCGCGGCTTGGCGGGAGCCACCGGCTAAAAATGGCCTACACCCAGGCGGAAGGCGAATCGGATACTGACGGCGACGGCTCGCTGGACAGCGAACTGACCGGCCTGAACATCGCCCCGGACACGCTGCGCCTGGCCTGGAGCGCCCGCTGGACCGACAAGTTGTCGTCCCACCTGCAATACAGCCATTTCTTCGCGCGCGACGCGGACAACCCGGCGCTGGATTTCGACGGCCATGGTCTGGTCGACGTCTCCCTGGGGTACGTGCTGCCGGCAGGCACACTCGACCTTGGCATCGAGAACCTGCTGGACAAGGACTACTTCACGTACTACTCCCAGGCCGCCCGCGCCAGCGATGACTATTACTTCAAGGGTCGTGGCCGCACCGTGACCCTGGGCTACAGCCTGGACTTCTGACCACGCCGTTTTACCGGTTCCGGGTTGAATAACGGGGGTGGGACCCCTATTTCTCACCCCTGTTCATCACGATGCCGTGACTGTGTCCAGGTCATGCTACGGTCACGTCGGTGCCGTAGCCACCGGCCGGCGGAAACGATGGACTTGTATCTGATTCCGCTATCAGGGACGCACCATGAGTCATCTCGAACGTCTGGACCGCATCCAAGCCTCCTATCAGCGTCTGCCGCTATGGATGCGCGCCTGGATTCTGCTGGTCCTGATCCCCGTCAATGCCACCGGCTTCTTCATGCTGCATACCGCCAGCGGCGGCCTGGTGGCGCTGGCCACCCTGTTCGTGCTGGCGGCCAACGGCGTGACGTTATGGCACTACGCGTCCGTGAACCGGGCGCTGGCGTTGCCCCACCTGATTGCCTGGGTGCCGCTACAGGTGGCCCTGGTGGCCCGTTTGATCGGCGGCTGGGGCGCCGACGCCATGCATCTGGACGAATGGCTGCTGGCGGTGTTGGTGGTGATGGTCAACTCGGTGGCGCTGTTCTTCGACACGGTGGCCTCCTGGCGCTGGTGGCGCTCCCGCCATCTCAACCTGGAGGCGGACGGCCTCTGAGCCGCGCCGCCCGGCTCAGCCGATCTGCACCTGGTTTTCCACGTAGCGCACTTTGGCGTCACGGGGGCGCGCCAGGGAAAACGCCAAGGCCAGCGGCCCGATACGACCGACGAACATCAGGAACATGAGCACCCCCTGACCGGCGGGCGATATCTCGGTGGTGACGCCCCGCGACAGCCCCACGGTGCCGAACGCGGAGAAGCCTTCGAACAGCACATCCAGGGCGCGCAGATCCGGTTCCAGAATCACCAATAGAAAGTTACCCAGCATCAATAGCATCAGGCTGAGCACCACCACCGCATGGGCCCGGAACACCGAACTGAGAGCGATACCCCGGCGGAACGCGGTGATCTGGGAACGCCCCATCAGAAACGACCGGGTCGCCAGCATCACCACCATGAAGGTGCTCACCTTGATGCCCGAGGCGGTGGAATTGCTGCCCCCACCGATAAACATGAGGAACATGATCAACAGCACGCTGGGTAACGCCAACGCGCCGGTGTCGAGGGTATTGAAGCCGGCGGTACGTGGCGTGACCGCCGTGAACCAGGCGGCCCACACCCGGTCGCCCACCGGTAGCGCGCCCAGAGTTTCGCCGTTGCGCCATTCAAACAGCATGATCAACAGCCAGGCGCTGAGCGCCAGCACCAGGGTGCCGGTGATCGTAAGCTTGCTGTGCAGGCCGAGGGTGGAGAAGCGGCGTTGCCGCCACAGATCCATGAGCACCGTGAAGCCCAGGCCACCCACAATGAACAAAGCCGTGATCACCCCATTCACCAGCGGCTGACCGGCCCAGGGGGACAAGCTCTCCGGTAACAGGCCAAAGCCGGCGTTATTGAACGCCGAGACGGCATGAAAAACACTGAACCAGAGGCCCCGCGCCAGCCCCATCTCCGGCACCCAGACCAGCGCCAGAAGCACCGTGCCCAGAGCCTCCAGGGACAACGCCAGGATCGCGATATAGCGCACCAGGATGAGCACATCCCCGGGGGAGGTCTGGTCCATGGCTTCACGCACCAGGCGCTGGCCGCGCAAGCCAAAGCGACCGCCCAGCGCCATCACCGTGAGCGCGGCGAAACTCATCAGACCCAGGCCGCCGAGGTGAATCAGCACCAGCACCACCGCCTGCCCGAACAGGGTGAGATCGGCGCCGGTGTCGACCACCACCAGACCGGTCACGGTGACCGCCGAACAAGCGGTGAACAGCGCCTGCCAGAAGCTCAGATCCTGCGCGGGGCTGGCCCAGGGCGTCCACAGCAGCAACGCCCCCAGCAGAATCAGCACGGCGAAGCTGGCGGCCAGAATAACCGGCGGGCTATAACGCCAGGCGCGCCGTAATTGACGGCTTGCGCGGCCGCGCAAGCCGGGAAGCCAGGTTCTCATCGGCCAGGGCTCACAGGTTTTCCGAGAAGTGGCGCAGCGCTTCTTCCTCGCCCACCAACACCAGATGATCGTTGCGGCGCAGTCGCTGATCCGGCGACGGGTTCAGGCTGACACTCTGGCCGTGCTTGATCGCCAGCAGGCGCACTTCCTTGTCGTCGATGTGCAGCTCGGACAACGGCCGGTCCTCGAGCACTTCGCCGGGCCGGATTTCAATCACGAAGTAGTTATCGCCCAGGCTGATGTAATCGAGCATGTTGGGGTGCGCCAGGGACTGGGCGATGCGCAGCCCCATCTCGTACTCCGGGTGGAACACCCGGTTGGCACCAAGCTTCTCGACGATCTTGTGATGCGTGGGCGTGATCGCCTTGACCCAGACCTCCTTGGCCTCCAGGGAAATCACGTGCATGGTGCACAGCACGCTGGCTTCGATGTGTTCGCCAATAGCGATCAGCACGGCGTCGAAGCGGTGCAGGTCCAGCTCGCTCAGGGCCTCTTCGTCGCTGGCGTTGGCGATCACCGTCTGGGTCAGTTTGTCGGCCATCTGGTTGGCCTTGTCTTCGCTATAGTCGATGCCCAGCACATCATGGCCGAGACGCATCAACTCCAGAGCGACGGATTCGCCAAACCCGCCCAGACCGATCACCGCGAATTGCTTTTTCATAGCTGCTCCAATGCTTCCGCCAGGGTGCTCACGGCGATCACTTCGACGCCTTCCGGCAATTGACGGGGCTTGTTGGCCTTGGGAATGATGGCCCGCTTGAAGCCGTGCTTGACCGCCTCGTAAAGGCGTTCCTGGCCCTGCGGCACCGGGCGGATCTCGCCGGACAGGCCGATCTCGCCGAACACCACCAGATCCCGGCCCAAGGGCCGGTCGCGGAAGCTCGACACGATCGCCAGCACCAGCGCCAGATCGGCGGCGGTTTCCGCCACTTTAACGCCGCCCACCACATTGGCGAACACGTCCTGGTCGCCCACCTGGATGCCGCCGTGGCGGTGCAGCACCGCCAGCAGCATGGCCAGGCGATTGGCTTCCAGGCCCACGCACACCCGGCGCGGGTTGCCGAAGTGGCTGGCGTCGACCAGCGCCTGCAGCTCCACCAGCAACGGCCGGGTGCCTTCCCAGACCACCGTCACCAGCGAGCCCGGCGCGATGTCGTCGGCGCGGTTGAGGAAAATCGCGGACGGGTTCTTAACCTCTTTCAGGCCTTCGCCGGTCATCGCGAACACACCCAGTTCGTTGACCGCACCGAAACGGTTCTTGAGGCCGCGCAGGGTGCGGAAACGGGCGTCGGCGGAGCCTTCCAACATCAGCGAGCAGTCGATCATGTGCTCCAGCACCTTGGGGCCGGCCAGGGTGCCGTCCTTGGTGACGTGCCCGACCAGCAGCAGCACGGTGCCGGTTTGCTTGGCGAAGCGGGTCAGGGCGGCGGCGCCTTCGCGCACCTGGGCGACACTGCCCGGCGCCGACTGCAGGCCGGCCAGATACATCACCTGGATCGAGTCCACCACCAGCAGCCGCGGCTGCTCCTTGCGGGCCAGCTCGAGGATCTGCTCCACGTCGGTTTCCGCCGCCAGGCGCAGTTTTTCCTTGGGCAGTTTGAGGCGGTCGGCGCGCATCGCCACCTGGGCCAGGGATTCCTCGCCGGTG
>JBFJUC010000048.1:0-12946 GCA_041624875.1 Alcanivorax sp. | reverse complement strand
GCTGGTGAGCGATAACGACATTGTCTTGTCGGTGGTCGACGACCCCGGCATCAAAGCCTGGCTGGACCGGGTTATCGAAGAGCCATTCCGCGTGGAATTCGTCAGCCGCGCCGATCTCACCCGGGTGTTGCGCCTGCTGGAAGCCACCACCGCCCATGTGGTGCTGGTGGAGATCAATGAAGCGGATATGGACCAGTCCCTGGCGATCATCACCGCGCTGACCAGCGCCCGGCCCTGGGTGACGGTGATCACGGTGTGCACCCGGTCCAATCAGGAGCTGCTGCTGCAAAGCATGCGCGCCGGCGCCCGGGACAGTTTCCTGGCCGGCAACGACGCCGGCGAAATCCGTGACCGGCTGCGCCGCCATCAACTGGTGCGCAGTGGGCATTACGGCGATGAAAGCCGCTCTTCGGTGAACAACCTGACGCTGGTGACCGGCGCCGATCCCACCGTGGACACCCGCTTCCTGGCGCAGAATCTCGCCATCGGGATCAATCAGCGTCAGCCCAACTGGCGCTGCCTGGCCATCGACACCCAGCCCCGCGAGCGGGGCGTGTTCTATCTCGACGCCAGCAGCGAATTCACGCTGGACAACCTGCTCGCCAACCCGGAAACCCTGGACGAGACCTTGATCGACACCGCGCTGGAAGAGTTCCGGCCCGGCCTGAGGCTGCTGTCTGGCGGCATCGGCAGCCAGACTCTGGACGGTGACCGCAGCGCGGATCTGTTTATCGCTCTGAACCGGCTGATGCAGATGTTCGATCACATCACCATCAATGTGGCCTCGCTGCAAAGCGAGTACTGGGTGCGGGCCCTGGGCGTGCACACCCGCCATCTGCTGGTCGGCATCCATCCGTTGGTGGACCATGCCCACGCCGCCCGGGCGCTGGTCCATGACTGGGGTTCCCATCTCGGACGTGAAGGCCATATCGGTCTGGTGGTCGACGGTTACGACAGTGGTGTGCCACCGGATGTCGAAGAGTTGAGCGATACCGTCGGCGCACCGCTGGCGGGCACCTTGCCGATCGATTGGCGCCACCGCCTTCTGGCGGTGAACAGCGGCCGGCCGATTCTGGAACAATCGCCCCGGTGTGCTTACAGCCGCCGGCTCGGCAGCCTGTTGGAAGCCCTTGATGGCCAGGACGACGAGCCGCGACGCGGTGGTTTTCTGACGCGATTGTTGGGGAGTTAAGCCGTGGCCGGTCGTTTCGATCAGGAGTACCAGCAGCTCAAGGAGCGTGCCCATCGCTGGGTGGTGGAGCGGCTGGATGAAGAAGGTATCGAAGTCGGCAAAGCGACCCGTGATGCCCTGGCTGAGTTCACCCGCAATCATGTCGGGCAGTACATTTCCCATAACCGGGTGCCGCTGTCCACCCAGGACCTGAACCAGCTGGTCCGCGATATTCTCGATGAAGTCACCGGTTTCGGCCCGCTGGAGCCGCTGCTGGCCGATCACAGTGTTAACGATATTCTGGTCAACGGCCCGGAGCATGTGTTCGTGGAAGTGGCCGGTGTGTTGCAGCGGGCCAATACCCGGTTCATCAACGATGATCATGTCACCCGGGTGATTCGCCGCATGCTGGCGCCGCTGGGCCGGCGGTTGGACGAAGCCAGCCCGATGGTGGACGCCCGCTTGCCGGACGGTTCCCGGGTCAATGCGATCATCCCGCCGCTGGCCCTGGATGGGCCCACCATCAGTATCCGTAAGTTCACCGGTAACCACCTGTCCGCCCAGCAACTGATCGAAAACGGCTCCATGACCGACGCCTGTCTGGACGTGTTGATCCGCGCGGTGGAATCGCGCCGCAATATTATTATTAGCGGCGGCACTGGCACCGGTAAGACCACTATGTTGAATCTGATCAGCCAGTACATTCCGCGCGCGGAACGGATTCTTACCATCGAGGACTCCGCCGAACTGGTGCTTAACCACCCCCATGTGGTGCGCCTGGAGACCCGCCCGGCCAACACCGAAGGTAAAGGGCGTATCACCGCCCGGGAGCTGGTGGTGAACTCTCTGCGGATGCGGCCCGACCGGATTATTCTCGGCGAGGTGCGTTCCGCGGAAATCATCGAACTGCTGCAGGCCATGAACACCGGCCACGAAGGCTCGATGAGCACCATCCACGCCAATACCACCCGGGATGCCCTGGTGCGCATCGAAACCTTGCTGGCGGTGAGCGGCTACGATGCTAGTGAGCGCGCGATTGGCCGGCTTATCGGTTCCGCGCTGGATATTATTATTCAACTGGTACGGATGCCGGACGGTCGCCGCATGGTCAGCGAAGTGATTGCTTTAACGCCTACCGAAACCGACGCGTATCACATGGATTACCTATACAGGAGCCATGAGCAATGAGCGCCCTGGCCTTGCTCGCCGCCTCGCAAACGCTGGCCGTGCTTGCGCTGATCACGGTGGTGCTGCAGTGGCTGTGGGCCCGGCGCCGTTTCAAACGGTCGCTGAATGAGGGTGTTCGCCGGCGATTGGAAGCCCGGCGCGAGCTGGGCGTGGAAACCGCCGCGCGGGTCACCGTGACCCCGTTGGAAAGTGTGCTGATTCGCGCGGACATCCATCTTTCCCAGGGGCAGTTGTCCCTCTTCGGTCTGGCCGTGGCGGTGTTCCTCGTTGTGGTACTGGTTTTGAACGGCCCGCTGGTGGCGGTGATCACGGCCGGACTGATCGCCATCGCCTTGTGGATGTACTGGCGCTTTCGATTCCAGCAGCAACGGCGGCGTATTTACGAAGAGCTGCCGGGTTTGATCGACACCAGCCTGCGTTATCTGAGCGCCGGTCGTTCCCTGGATAATGCCTTGGTGGAGTCCTTCAACGATGCGCCGCCGGTGTTCGACCCGTTGGCGTTCCGTCTGCGTAACGCGGTGGAAGCGGGCCGCGATTACACCAACCTGTTCGAGGACTTTGGTGGTCTCTACCGGATACCTTCGCTGGTACTGGTCTCCATTGCGTTGCGCACTTCTTCGCGCTTCGGGTCCTCGATTCGCCCGGTGCTGAGTCAAGTGGCGGCTTCGCTACGCTCCCAGCAGGAACTGCGGCGCGAATTCATGGCGGCGACCGCGGAAACGCGATTCACCGCCGCCGCGTTCGCGCTCTTGCCGCTGGGTCTCGCGGCGTACATGATCCTGATTAACGAAAACTACTCCCGTGTTTTGCTGGACACCGACACCGGCCACATGATGCTTGCCATTGCCGGTGGTCTGCAGGGCCTGGGCGTGATCATCATATGGCGGATGATTCAGGGGGTCGGGCGTGAATAGCGTTTGGTTCATCTCCGCAGCGGTTATTTCCGTGCTCGCCATCTGGGTGGCCTGGGCGAAAGCGCCGCAATGGGCGCGCCGCTCCAGGGTCAGTGCGCGTTTGCACCGCCTTGCCGATCAGGAAGAGGCGGTTTCCAGCTTCTGGTTGTCGCGGCTGGCCAGTCAGTTCACCGAATCCTCCATTGCACGGGGCGACTTCCAGGACATTCGTGACGCCTATGCCGCCACCGGGCGGACCCGCGAACAGGCGCAGCTTCTGTATCTGCTGTTTTGCTGGATCCTGCCGGCGGTGGCGGTAGTGGTCGGCTTCGTCTTCTTTGGCCCGATCGGGGGAATGATCGTGGCGGCTCTCTCGTTTTTGGTGCCCAGGCGCGCCATTCGCTCCATGGGTGAGCGCGCCGAGCAGCGGCAGAACCTTGAAGCCGTCGAGCTATGTCATCTGACACGCATGTTAATGGAGGCCGGCCTTTCCCTGGAGCGAGTGCTGCGTTTGATCGCCGGCCAGGCCCGGCCGCTTTTGCCGATGCTTTCCGCACGCCTGGATCGCTTTAACCGACTTATGGAATCGGGCGCCGAGCGTTCCCAGGCGCTGGACGAACTGGGCGAAAACCGTCGCATCCCCGTGCTGCGTAATTATGTCGTGCTGATGAAACAAAGCAGCCAGTTGGGGGCCGGCGTTTCCCTCAGCCTGGATCAGATTATCGAAGAAGCGCAAAACGTGGAGCGTAACCGGGTGCGTGAAGAAACCAATCGTATCGGCGCCAAAATGACCGTGATCATGATGGCGTTCATGTTGCCCGCGTTATTCATTTTGATTGGCGGCCCGGCGGTGATTTCCATCGCCGAAGCGCTGTCCGGGTAGCGCTACTTTAGACAATAAGCGCCGGTGTGCGCTCGAACGAACAACGAAGATCAGGAGCAACGGATGCAAAAAATAGCGATGGGAATCATGGTCACCGCGCTGCTGGCCGGTTGCGCCACCCAGGCGCCCAGCGAACTTCCCGGTGACCCGTACGATCTGGATCGGTTGAATTGCTCCGCCCGCATTCAGCCGGAACAACAGGTGCAGCTCGACATGGTCGACAACCTGATGAACCGGGAGCGCAACCACGCGGCACTCGCGCAACTGGAAGCCAAGCCCATGGAAACCGTCGACCACTGGGTGCGCTATGGTCAGTTGCAGGCCTCGACCGGGCATGTGGGAGAAGCGGAAATTATTTTCCAGGGCCTGGTGGACCGTTGCGGCACCGGCCGCAGCCATCACGGTTTGGGCATGGTGCTGCTCAAGCAGGACAAAGTCCTGAAAGCGCTCCACCATTTGGAGATCGCCCGCGAGCGGACACCGGCCTCCGCCCAGGTCCGTAACGATTACGGCTATGTGCTGCTGATGGTGGGTGACTACGAAGACGCCGCCTATGAGTTGCGCACCGCCATGGAGCTTGGTGACGGTAAGGGCCCGGTGCGCCAGAACCTGGCGGTGGCTTACCTGCTCACCGAAAACTGGGGCGGACTGGAATGGATGAAGAACGAATACGGCCTGAGCAGTGAAGAGCGGGCCTATGCGGAACGACTGGCCGAGCAATTCGGGAGATAAACGATGAAACTGGTCATGGCTCTACTCACTTTGATGCCGCTCGCGGCGATAGCCGACGGGCCCCCGCCGTTCGGCGTGTCCGGTACAGTGGTCGACACCGAGCAGGAGCACCAGGTCGGCGCCGCCACCCAGCGCGTCCTGGAGCAGCAGCGTCGCTCGCCGCCGGCGGCGAAAAGCGAGCTTTCGGTGCCGGTCTACATCGACACCCAGCGCCGTCTGGCGGACAGCTTTAAACAGCCGATCCCGGAAAGCTTCGGCGAACAGACCCGGGACCAGGAGTAACCCTGATGTTCAGGCAGCGAGGCGCACTCACCGTCATCACCCCATTGCTGATGTTGCTGGTGATTCTGCTTGGCGTCATGGCACTCGACGGCGCCCGCCTGTTCTCGCTGCGTAAGGAAATGCAGAGCCAGGTCAACGCCGCCGCCACCGCTGCCGCCGATGCCGCCCAAGCCTGCGGCGGCGAGTTTGTTACGCTTCAGGAGATTAACGACAGAGCGTTGATCGCTGCTCAGCAGCAGGGTTTTTCCAGTGATTCCGGCACACTCGTCGTGCAGCCAGGAGTGATCGAAAGCGATGACGAGAAAGTGCTTTCTTTCGAGCCGGTTACCGATCTGCGACAGAGCAACGGCGTCGCCGTTACCTATGAACGTGAAGAGCCAATCTCCCTGCTTCTGCCGGAGAGCACCTTTGGTACGGTGACGATGTCCGTAGGTGCGGCCGCCCGAAAAGAGTTAATAGGAACGTTGAGCGCCGCCGGCAGCACCGCGGTGGTCGGTGGCACGCAACAGACAGCCAATCTCCTTAACGTTTTGTTGGGCGCGATCCTTAACGGTGGGACGCCTTTCAACATTGACCCGACTCAGTTCTCAAGTCTGGCTGAAACCACCGTCAAGTTGGGCGACGTTCTGGCTGGTGTCGGTGTGGATACCGTCGAGGAACTGTTATCGACCGACGTGTTGGTAGGTAATTTGCTTGGCGCCCTGGATTCGGCCGCGGATCCGCTTGATGGCGTAGGTGGTGCCATGGATCAACTAATCTCCGGCGCCGGCGTGGAAACCGTCAAGCTCGCGGATGTTATCAACATTGTTGGCTCTGCCGAGATTCCGGAAAACAGCCGTTTGCCGCTGTACGATACCGTTATGGCCCTGGCTCTGAATTTGGTGGAGGGGACCTTGATCGAGGGCGCTCTACCGAATACCCAGATTAATATTCCTGGTATCACGGAAACTAAGATCGAGTTGTTTGTGGGTAAGGCCCCGAGCGTGGTTGTTGGGCCTGCGCGTATCGGCGAAGACGGCCAGTGGCAGACAAGATTTCATGCCCCCGACGTGGGTCTTACCATTTCCAGCGATCTCAATGTCCTCAATTTGCTGACTGTCAGGTTGCCCTTGGCAGTGCAAGCCGGTGGCGGTACGGGGGAGCTTGTTTGGGCGAGGTGTGCCCGTGGGACAGGCTCGAATGTTGTAACCGTCGGCATTGACGTGGAGAGTCAGACGGCTCGTATCGCCACGGGCCGGATAAACGGAATGGGCGTCCTGGAGCAGGAGGAAGTTGACCTCTCGGTTCTTGAGAATTTGCTTCCCGGTAGCATCACTCTTGCCAATATCACTGCGGATCTCGATTTGCTGGTTGGCGGTGGCGATGAAAGGGTAGAACTTAGCTATACCTTAGATGAAGATAATCCGTCAGCGGCTTTCACCGAAGGGGGGCTGTCTAGCGCGGACTTCGATAATCTGGATATCAACATCGAACTTCTCGAAGAGGAAGAAGAGTGTAGTGGCTTGCTCGGTTGCCTCCTGACGGGCATCGGAGATCTTCTCAGTGGCATCGTCGAAGGCATTACCAGCCTCCTGGGCTTGGAGCAGCTCATACAGGAAACGGTTGAAGGATTGGTGGAGGCGCTAGGTACTACTTTGATCGATCCGCTTCTTAACGCTATTGGGATTTCGCTCGGTACGACCAAAGTAGAGATTACTGGCGCGGATCAAAACAATGTTCAGCTTTTGGAATACTGTGGCTCGGAAGGTTGTTGAGGCAGAGAACATGATTAGAGGGTTTTCCCTGGAAGATATTTCAGCATGCACGGCGAGCGTGTAGTCAAGAAAGGCCTGAGTGGTACGCTTAAGGTTGATTTTGACAGACTATACAAGCAGGACGGAGCGATAGTTGGGTTGCTGCTGTTCTGCATACTGGCTGCCGCTCTCTTTTCTTTTTGCATTGGTGAGTCTGATCGTTTTTCGATCTTTATATATCCTGGCGTTGCTATATTCTCACTTTCTATGGTGGGGCTGGCGCTCTTCGTTTCCTACAGCTTGTACGTTCTTTTTTTCTTGAGGCCGGGCAGGCCCATTACTTTTATCTATCAAAAATTAGTGAATAAAATACAGAATGTCGGCCTGTTTCGTGCGGTCGCAATTGTGTTCCTTTTTTCCTTTTTTCTTTCCTCTGTATCATCTTTAAAAACACTGATACCTGTCGTAAATCCTTTCTCCTGGGACTACTTTCTCTCGGAGCTTGATAGGCTTCTGTTCGGCGGCGAGCAAGCATGGCGGTGGATCCATCCGGCCATCATCGCCTTAGATTTAACGATGCCGATCAACGCTTTGTATAATGGCTGGTTCTTTTTTGTTTTTGGTATGCTGTTCTGGCAAATTATTGATGTTTCTCGGCCGCATCTCAGAGAGCGCTATCTCATTGGTTACATTCTTTGCTGGGCTATTAATGGCACTATTCTCGCTATGGTTTTTTCTTCCGCCGGTCCTGCCTTCTTTGGATATATTTATAACACTCATCCAAACCCCTATGAGCCGCTAATGTCCTATTTGGCGACAGCAAACGGGGGTAATGCTGCATGGGCATTGGGTATTCAGGACTATCTCTGGCAGGTCTATAGCCAGGGTTCCTTGCAAATAGGGTCTGGCATATCCGCTATGCCGAGCATGCACGTCTCTCTGGCATGGCTTGGTTTTCTGCACTTCTGCAATGTCCACAAGGCCCTGGCGTGCCTGGTTCTTGGGTACGTCGTTATAGTATTGGTGGGGTCCGTACATCTGGCTTGGCACTACGCCGCAGATGGTGCTCTGGCTATTATTACGACCAGTATTATTTGGCTGGCTGTTGGTGCGTGGAGCCGTTCCAGGCAAAGTGCGTAGCAGGAGGCTGAGTCCGACGACCAGCACAAAAAAGCCCCGAGCGCAGATAGCCTCGGGGCTTTACATGCAGCATCGAAGTGGCTAGGCCTTGGCCGGCTGCACCCGATACCCTTTCAGCGTCGCCACGAAATCCTGCAGCGCATGGATACCGGATTCTTCGGCGTCCCGACACCACTGGGCCAGAGAGTCCAGCATCTCGGACGAGTTACGGCTGGTCTGGCCCCAGATCGACTGCAGGCGCAGCCGGTATTCATAGATGGTGGCCAGGGTGTGGTTGTGTTCGGTCAGGTTGGCCAGCCGGAGCTTGTGGCGGCTTTTAAAGAACCGCTGGTCCCGGTACAACAGGGCGCGTGCGCGGCTGTAGAAGCCACGGGTGGCTTCGCAGGCGCGCGCCTTTTCTTGTTCGAACACCGGCTTGATCACGGCGCGGCGGTACTGGGCCATGACCTGGAAGCGGTGCTGGAAGACCGCCCGCAGGGTATCCAGGTCCACGGCGGGTTTGGCGTTGTCGCGGTCGACCACCGGTTTGGGGGCGACCTTCTTCACTTTCGCCAGGCCCAGCATCTCGAACAGGCGAATCCACGCCCAGCCCATGTCGAACTCAAAGCGGCGGATCGAGAGTTTGGCCGAGTTGGGGTAGGTGTGGTGGTTGTTGTGCAGCTCCTCGCCGCCGATCAGCACGCCCCAGGGCAGCACATTGCGTGATGCGTCCGCGCATTCGAAGTTGCGGTAGCCCCAGTAATGGCCGATGCCGTTGATCACGCCGGCGGCGAACAGGGGGATCCAAATCATCTGCACCGCCCAGATGGTGATGCCGATGACGCCGAACAGGGCCAGGTTGATGGCGCCCATCAGCGCGATGCCCAGGAAGGTGAAGCGGCTGTAGACGTTGCGCTCGACCCAGTCGTCCGGGCAGCCGGCGCCGTACTTATCCAGGGTTTCCTGGTTGACGGCCTCGGCTTGGTAGAGCTCGGCGCCTTCGCTGAGCACTTTACGAATGCCCAGCACCTGGGGGCTGTGCGGGTCTTCTTCGGTGTCGCAGCGGGCGTGGTGTTTGCGGTGGATGGCGGTCCAGGCGCGCGTGTTCTGGCCGGTGGTCAGCCACAGCCAGAAGCGGAAGAAATGTTTGAGCGCTGGATGCAGTTCCAGGGCCCGATGGGCGGAATAGCGGTGCAGGTACACGGTCACGCTGACGATGGTCACGTGGGTCATGGCCAGGGTGATGAGCACCAGAGCCCAGGGGCCGGCGGAGAGCAGGCCACCGGAGAAGAAATTCAGTACGTCGGTCATGGCGGAAACACAGTTGTGGAACCGTATCGGTTCCAGGTTTTCGGGGTCGGCGGTGTTGGCCGCCGGTCACCGGGTAGAGCGTAGTGACTATTGGGTCATGAGCAGGTGACCCTCGGAGTGTACCTGAGCCTGCCATCCGGGGGCCAGATAAACCGTCCCCACCGCTTCGAAGACCAGCGCGGGGCCGCGCAATACCTGGCCCGCGGCCAGATTAGCACGAGGGTACACGGGCACCGGCGCGTCCACGCCCGGCAGCCGCGCCTCCCACGCCGGGGCGCCGTCGCCGCCGGCCAGGGGTGTCGGGGCCGGGGGGCGTGCCGGCGCCTGGCAGCGCACCCGCACGTTGACCCGCTGCACGGGGAGCGCCAGCCGGTGACCGTAGCGATGCTCGTGGAGGCGGTGAAACGCGGCCTCCGCCGCCTCCGGGTCGCCGTCCCAGGGGAGCCCGAGAGTCGACGATTGCCCGTGATAGCACAGGTCCAGTGTCACTTCGGTGACCACGTCGCTGCCGGCCACTCCTTCCGAGGCCAGTTCCGCCCGGCCTCGCCGGTCCAGGCCCGCCGCCAGCGCGGTCACGCGGGCGGCGTCGGCGCCGCCGGGCAGGGCCTGGATCAGCTCCCGCTTGCGCGGCGCGTACACCAGGCCTTCGGCGGACAGCACCCCGGCGCGGATTGGCATTACCGCCCGCCGCATGCCCAGATTTTCCGCCAGGGCGCAGACGTGCAGGCCGCCGGCGCCGCCGAAGCTGACCAGCTGGAAATCCGCCGGGTCGAAGCCCTTCTGGATGGAAATCACCCTCAGCGCCTGGCTCATGTGTTCATTAGCCAGCTCGATAATGCCCCGCGCCGCGCTCACGGTGTCCAGGCCCAGCGGGCGCGCCACCCGCGCTACCGCCGCTTCTGCGGCGTCCCGGTCCAGGGCCAGGCTGCCGCCCAGGGCGAATTCGGGCTGCAGGCGGCCGAGCACCAGGTTGGCGTCGGTGACCGTGGGCTCCAGGCCGCCCTTGCCGTAGCAGGCCGGGCCCGGGGCGGCGCCGGCGGATTGTGGGCCCACATGCAGCAGGCCGGCGTCGTCGACCCG
Organism: Alcanivorax sp.; assembly: GCA_041624875.1. GTDB lineage: Bacteria > Pseudomonadota > Gammaproteobacteria > Pseudomonadales > Alcanivoracaceae > Alloalcanivorax. The sequence goes on along the minus strand of JBFJUC010000048.1, from coordinate 2,554 downwards.
GGCCAGGGAGCCGCCGCCGGCGCCGATGGTGTGCATATCCACCATCGGTACCGCCACCGGGTAGGGGCCGATATGACCGCTTTGGGTGAGGCGGATGTCGCCGTCCAGCAGTGCCACGTCGGTGGAGGTGCCGCCCATGTCGAAGGTCATCAGGTGGTCCTCGCCGATGGCGCCACCCAGGCGATGGGCGGCGCTGAGGCCCCCGGCGGGGCCGGACAACAGCAGGTTCACGGCGCGCCCGGCGGCCTGGTCGGCGGCCACGGTACCACCGTTGGACTGCATGATGGTCAACGGCGACGGGGTGGTATGCGTCTTCAGGCGGCTGATGTAGTGGTGGATGCGCGGCGCCAGCCAGGCGTTCAGCCAGGTGGCCATGCCGCGCTCGTACTCGCCCCGGGTGGGCAGCACCCGGCTGGACAAGCTCACCGTGAGCCCGGCGTCTTCGAGGGCCCGGCCCAGGCGCTCTTCATGGCGCGGGTCCAGATAGGCGAACAGCAGGTTCACCGCCACGGATTCCGGGTCATGGGCGCGCACCCGGGCCACCAGGTCCTCGATGTCGGCGCCGGTCAGGTCGGTGACCGCCGTGCCGTCGGCGCCCAGGCGGGCGCTCAGGCTCTCCACCGGGGTGCCGGCCAGCGCCGTCGGCGCGGCGGAGGGGGTCAGGTTATACAACGCCGGACGGTTCTGGCGGCCGATCAGCAGTACGTCCTCGAGCCCCTGGTTGGTGACCAGCACGGTGCGCGCGCCCTTACTTTCCAGAGCCGCGTTGGTGGCCACCGTGGTGCCGTGCACGATCACCAGGTCACCGGCGCGCAGTGGCGCTTCCAGGCCCATCTCGCGGATGCCCTGTAGAATCGCTTCTTCCGGGGCCGCCGGCGTCGACAGCACCTTGTGGATGCGCGGCATCGCCTCGCCCAGCAGGACGAAATCGGTGAAGGTGCCGCCCGTGTCCACACCTAACCAAAGTGAGTCCGCGCCCAGCCAATAGGCCATGTTATCTCCCGCGATAGGGTGTCTCCGTTGTCTGTGCCCGTTACAATCCAGGGCCTTATCTTAGCCCTTCACACCCAGGATAGCCCATGCCCGAATTGCCCGAAGTGGAGACGACCCGGCGCGGTATCGAGCCCCATGTGGCCGGCCGCACCCTGACTGCCGTCACCGTGCGCGAGCCGCGCCTGCGCTGGCCGGTGGACGCCCGGGTCGCGGCGCTGCGGGACAAGCGCATTGTCGGCCTGCGCCGGCGCGCCAAGTACCTGCTGATGGATCTGGGGGATTTGCATCTGGGGATCCACCTGGGCATGTCCGGGACCCTGCGGGTGGTCGCGGCGGAGACGCCACTGCGCAAGCACGATCACATTGACCTGCACCTGGACAGCGGCCAGCTGTTGCGCTTCAACGACCCGCGCCGCTTTGGCGCCCTGCTGTACCTGACGGACGCCCTGACCCATCCGTTGCTGGCCAATCTGGGGCCGGAACCCCTGGACCAGGACTTTTCCGGGGCCTGGCTGTACCGCCGCAGCCGCGGCCGCCGGGTGTCGGTGAAGAGCTTCATCATGGATAACGCCACCGTAGTGGGCGTGGGGAACATTTATGCCCAGGAAAGCCTGTTCCTGGCCGGCATTCACCCCAGCCGGCCCGCCGGCCGCATCAGCGCGGCGCGTTACCAGCGGCTGGCGCTGGCGATACGCTCGGTGCTGGCCAAGGCCATCGAGGCCGGTGGCACCACCCTGCGCGATTTCACTAGCGCCGACGGCCAGCCCGGTTACTTCGCCCAGCAGTTGCTGGTCTACGGCCGCGCCGGAGAGCCGTGCCCGCAGTGCGCCGAGCCTTTGCGCGGCGGTCGCCACGGCCAGCGCAGCACCGTCTATTGCCCGCGCTGCCAGCGCTGAGCGGCCACCGTTCGTCCGATCCCGCTTGTCGGGGCTATATTGCCGGTGTAATAACAAAGATGTAGATTGTGATCTGATTGTGGGAAGAACAAATACTTAGGAACGACAATAGAAACGATGAATAACAAGAGGGAATCACGATGAAGCGAGCCTTGCGCGTGGTCGCGGCCACTGCCCTCGCCTCGACGCTATCGTTCGCCAGTGCCGCCCAGGCCCGCGACATGGATCTGGAAGGCGCCCGGCCTTCCGCGTTCGCCATGTTCGGTGACGCCCTGATCGTGCGCCCGGTGATGACGGTGGCCACGGTCGGTGGCGCGGCGATTTACGTGGTCACGCTGCCGCTCAGCCTGATTGGGGGAAACGCTCAGGAAGCCGGGGAAACGCTGGTCGTGGACCCCGCCGCCACCGCCTTCGTGCGTTGTCTGGGCTGCACACCGACCCAGCATGACCGGAACCGTAGCGATCAGGAAATCCGCCAGGCCAACCGCGACTGATCCCGATACCGGTTTCAATAAAAAGCCCGCCGTGGAATCCACGGCGGGCTTTTTTTGTGGGGTCTCTGGGACCCTGCCGGCCGGCTTTGCCGGCCTTTCGCGGGCTGGGCCCGCTCCTACAAGTCAGGCGGCTTCTTCGTGGCCCTCGTTGCGGCCGAGCAGCATGTACAT
>JBFJUC010000047.1:0-12960 GCA_041624875.1 Alcanivorax sp. | reverse complement strand
CTCCCAGGCGAACTGCCCTGCGTCCACCCAGGGCGTCAACGCACCGCGCTCGTCTCGGCGGACCAGGGTGACGGTGATGTTGGGTTCCTCGTTCAGACGGGTGCCGATGTCGAGATTCAGGTCGTCCATCCAGCCGTGGCTAGCCTGGGTGCTGTAGCCCTGGTCCATTTTCAAACGGTTGAAGCCCGCCATGGCTCGGCGGCTGCTGCGCTCGCCTTCCTGGTCCAGATGGCGTTGTTGCAACCCCTCGGGCATCCAGGACTCAGCGTCTTCACCGAACACGGATTCGATCAGGTGACGGGCGCGACCGGGCATGTCGATGCCGCCTTCATCGCGCAGGGTCCGCAGGGTCAGCCAGAGCTGACCGTGGTCGCGGTATACGGCGCCGGTTCCTGGCAGATGGGCGGATAGCCAATCTGGGCCCGGCTGGTCTTCATAAGCGGGCGTCAACAAGTGCAGCACCGGCGATGGGCGCTGATCGTCGGTATCCACGAGATTGCCGCTGCCATCCCGGCGGTGGCGGTGCAGACGCCCGGCGCGCTGAATCAGCAAGTCCATGGGCGCCAGGTCGCTGATCATCTGATCGAAGTCCAGATCCAGGGATTGCTCCACCACCTGGGTGCTAATCAGAATCCAGCCGGCCCGGGTTTCGGCCGTGGACGTCTTGCCGAACCGTTCCAGTGCCGCTTGCTCTATGGCCTGGCGGTCCGCCATGACAAAGCGGCTATGAAACAGCACGACTTTGTCCGGGTCCGGCGCCAGGTCACACAGGGTCTGATACGCGGAGATGGCATCGTCCACGGTGTTGCGTATCCAGCAACCGCACTGGCCGCTCTCCGCCGTATCAAGCAGATGCTCAATCACCGCCTCCGGTTTGTTGAACATTTCCACCGCCACCCGGCGAATCACGCTGTCACGAGTGGCAAGAGGCGTTTGCTCCAGGCCTTGATCGGTAATACGGGTGGCCAGCGGGAAAGAGGGCTGTTCCTCCACGACCTCCGCAGCCAGACCCCGGCCTTTTCGGTAGGCCGCAACCAGGTTGCGCTTCATGGCGTGGGGCAAGGTGGCGGTAAGCAGAATGGCACTGCCACCCTGTTGGGCGTGGGCTTGGAGAACCGCTTCCAGTAGCCCGGCCATGTAGTCGTCACAGGCATGAACCTCGTCCACCACCAGCACCTTATTGGCCAGACCAATCAACCTCAGAGTCTGGTGTTTGAAGGGCAATACCGCCATAAGGACCTGATCCACGGTGCCCACGCCGACATCCGCCAACAACGCCTTCTTGCGCGAATCGGCGAACCATTGATTACAGGCGGACGATGCGGTTTGTTCGCCGTCGCCATAAGCATGATCCCGCGACTGCTCGGACACCACGGAGTGAGCGAAGTCAGCGTTCAGGTGACGCGCCCCATGGGCCAGCACCAAATTGGGTACCTGTTGTTCATCAAACCAACGGCGGTAGACACCGGCCACGCGCCCATACATGGCGTTGGAGGTGGCCATGGTGGGCAAACCGAAATACACACCCTGGGCCTGGCCGTGCTCCAGAAGACGATGCACCAATGTCATGGCGGCTTCGGTCTTACCGGCGCCGGTAACGTCTTCCAGAACAAACAATTGTGGGCCGGGCCGCCAGGGCAGGTCCTGCGCCCACTGTTGCAACGGCGTCGGCTCGAAACCAAAGAAACGTCGTACTCCCGGAAAGGAAGACGGGGCAAGCGGCGCGCCAAAGCCCAATCCTGCCAGCGCCAGCTCAGCCCTGGGCAACGCCCTGCTCTGCCAGTAATCACCCAGCGCTTGCGGTGTGGCCTGATAGGGGAATACGGACTGATCAGACCCCAGCCAGTCCGCCAGCACCGCAAAGCCCGCCAGGTGCCAGGTCAGCTTTCTAAACTGCTTGAGCCAATTCTTATCCTGCACAAGCTGCTCGGGCCATTGCGGACGAAGCCAGCTTGCGACTTCGCATGTATATTCCCACGCGGCCTGATGGTCTTCGGGAAATCCCGGCGACGGTGTCCTATTGTTTCCGGCGTCCACGGGCTTGCCATGGTGCCCGAATGACATGCCCAACAAGACACGTAGAAAGCCTTTGGCATCACTTCCCGACTCACTCCACCCCCAGGCTTGCAACCCCTCCCTCTTGAGCTCGTCTTTCAAGAAGGCTTTTAGGAACACGGCGCCCGCTTCGCTGTGATGGGGCCATTCCGCCGTGCCGTAAGCCAGCGAGGTATCTGGCTTAACCAGTTCCGGCAAGTCCGGGTCGGCCAGGGACTGAAACGCCCGAGCAAATTTACCCAAGTCATGCACGGCCAGGCTGAAAACAAACAGAGACCGTAGTTGTTCCGGCTCCAGCGACATCGCTGAGGCCAGTTCCTGGCAGCGAGCCGTATGCGGCGCCAGTAAGTGGTAACCCACCGCCGCCACATCCAGACTGTGGAATGGCAGCAGGTGGCAAGGATTCTCATCCTTCCGGTCTCCGCTCGGCTTCGCCTTCCCCCAGTAACGGAAGAAGCACGGTGCATCTTTCCAGTCCAAGTTCACGCCTCGATGTCCGTTGGTCAACAACAACGTAGCACTCCCTCTGCCCACCAAACGGCATCACTGGATATCCGGCCAGTATTGTGGCTACAATATCGAAAATGTGGCCACAAGAGGGCTCTGTCAATGGATGTCTCGGTACGCGACCTTAAAAACCATCTGTCCGAATACTTGCGCCGAGTGCAGGCAGGCGAGGACATCCGGGTTACCTCCCGTGGCCGCGTTATCGCGCGCCTGTCAGGCGATACCCAAGAAGCCGGCGACGAGTCGGACCAGGCGTTCATTGAACGGCTTGAGTCGCAAGCCTGGGTAAACCCGGCCACGACACCCGGCGAGAAACCGCGCGGTGTTCGGCACCCCGCGCCGGCCCGGCCCGGCACCCCTAGCAGTGACGACCTGATTGATTGGGTACGCGAATGATCGTGTATCTGGACACGTCCGCGTTCTTGAAGCTGTACCTCGATGAGGACGGCGGCGACCAGACTCGGGAGGCGATCGATAAGGCGGGCGTGATCTGTACCCATCTGATCACTTACGTCGAAATGCGAGCGGCTCTGGCCAGAGCCCACAGGATGCAGCGCATCACCGACGCGGAACTGATCCAGTATCAAGAGCAATTTGAGCGGGACTGGATCACGGTGCGCACCGTCAATATCGACATACCCATGGTGCGCCGTGCCGGAGAACTGGCCGCCCGCCATGAGCTGCGTGGGTACGACAGTGTTCACCTGGCCTGTGCGGACCGGGTAAGAAGTATTAAACCGATACGCAAACCCATGATCTTCGCCGCTTTTGATAAAAAACTTCTCGCGGCGGCCCAAGAGCTGGGCCTGTCCTCATTGTAGCCCCATTTCATAGCCATCGCCCCTACTTATATACGTTCAAAGCGCGATCTAAACGATCACGCACCCCCTCTCGCAACGCCTTCGGGCCCAACACCTCCACATCCGGACCGTAACGCAGCACCTCCATAATCAGCTCCGTCGGGTCGGAATACGGTATTCGCAGATGGTAACCGTCATTCCGCCACTCGCCTTCCTGGTCAGGATGCCAGCATTCATCGGCCACCCAGCGCGCCGCCCGAGGCGAAAAGCGCAGGTGTGCCTCAGCAGCAGGCTTGCCGGAAAACAGCCCGAAACTGTTGTCCATGAACTGATCCAATCGGTCCACGGAAACCTCACGGGCGGGCTCATTCGAGACCTCAAACGCGACAATTCGGTCCAGGGAAAACAGCCGTAAATCACGCGCCTGCTCGCAATCGGCAAGCAGGTACCAGTTATGTCGGTAATGCAGCAACCGCTGAGGATGCACGGCCCGCTCACCGTGGTGGTCACGGCTGCGTGGCATATAACGAATAATGAGACGCTTGCCGGCCAGGGTGGCATCGGCGGCGGAAATAAAAATATGGTTCGCTACGGCACGCTGCTGTACGGCTTGCAGGCGCACTTTGTCGCTCAAACGCTCGGCGTGACCGCCGGCGTCACCCAGTAAACACCGGACCCGTTGGCGCAAGGGTGCGAGCCGGTGGCCCATCAAACCAGGCTGCACGGTTTCCAGCAGTTGCTCACAGGCCAGCAGCGCGTACAGCTCGCTGGCGTTCATCCAAAAACCGGGCAGCTCGAATTCCGAAGCTTCCGGGTCATAGTGGTGGCCGTTGCGTTCACGGTCGTAGACGATGGGCGCGCCGAAGAAATCCCGTAGATACTGAAAATCCTGGGTGACGGTATTACGGGTTACCCCCAACTCTTCGGTAAAACGCCGCATGGGTACTGGGCGCCGAGCGTGACGCAACAAGCCATGAATGCGGTAAAAGCGCTCAAGGCGGGTCACGGCAAATCCTTATGCGTTTTTATTGATGTTTTGACTCTAGCTCTTTGTGACTTTGGTCACAACTCCCCTGCCGACCGGTGCACCCCTGGATCAGCAACTCGAATTTCGTATACTACCGGTGGCTGGCGCATGTGCCGCCCCCGGCATTAGGGCCACCAGGTGCGCACGCTACCCACGGGAGCCGGCCCGTGGGACCTCAGCGCAACGCTTCCCAGTCTTTCTCGGCCACCGACGCAGTCGGTCGCTTGACCCCCGCTACGCTGTTCTTGAGCGCCTCCAGCGGGGGAGCACTTATCCACGCGATAGCGGCGCACCTCCAGAACGGGCTTGCCGTGGTCGGTTACCACCACGGGCGAATCGGTATCCTCGATCTTGCGGAAGAACTCGAAGGCCCGCGCCTTGAATTGTGACTTCGTAACTCGCTCCGCATCCATTGACATACCCTAGCCACTTTCGCGTGGTTATTGACCATAAGCGGTAAAGGCTACAGTGCCAGTCCTACCCTTCACATCGGAGTACACCCAGCGGTTACAGCTTATCCCCGCGAATGCGGGGAACAGTGGAATTGCCGGAACGAGGGATCGGCGGCGAACGGTTTATCCCCGTAGGTGCGGGGAACAGCTCGGGGGTACGTGGAAAGTCTCAACGGGAAGCTGAAACTGTTCTTTCTTCCGCCTTATTCGCCAGAACTGAACCCCGACGAATCCGTTTGGGGCTACATCAAATATCACCACGTTGGAAAGAAGGTCATCCAGATTTAGCTTATATCTCCGGGTAATGTTCGCTTACTTTATTTCTGATTAGTAGGTCTTGCCGTTGTTGCGCCGTGACCTTCTGCATGCCCCAGTCATCCAGGATCAGCAGGTCGGTCTTCAGCAACTGATTCATCAGCCGTGCGTAGCTGCCATCGCCGTGGGCGATGCGCAGTTGTTCGAACAGGCGCGGCACGCGCAAGTAGCGAACCGAGAGCCCCTCGATGACTCAGCACTGAGAGTGGCCTTCTTGGCGATCCAGCAGGCGTCAAAGAAATGGACCATGCCAATCCATGATTGGGGCCGCCATTGAATTGTTACTTATCGAATTCGGTGACCGCCCTGGACGGCCACCTGTTCCATTTATCGGCATTATGGGACATTGCTATCAATGTCCCGGCCGGCATCGCACCGATAGGATGCTAATAGGGGCCGTCATAGTGATCGCCCAATCAGCTCCTTCATGATCTCGTTGGTGCCACCGTAGATTTTTTGCACCCGCGCAGCGGCGTACATCTGCGCGATGGGATACTCCATCAGATAGCCATAGCCGCCGAACACTTGCAGACATCGGTCGATGATGGCGACCTGCTTGTCGGTACCGAGCAACTTAGCCATTGAAGCGGTGGCAGGGTCGAGATCACCGTCCATGTAGCGCTGGACGCAGTGATCCATAAAGGTTTTCGCGGCCAACACCTCGGTCTTGCACTCGGCAAGCACGAAGCGCGTGTTCTGGAAATCCAGGATTGGCTTGCCAAACGCCGTCCGTACCTTGGCATACTTGATCGCCTCCAAGACTGCGGCTTCGGCCATCGCGACACCGGCAATCCCGATAATCAAGCGCTCACGGGGTAGCTGCTCCATCAACTGGAAGAAGCCCTGGCCTTCTTCGCCACCAAGCAAATTCTCTGCGGGTACGCGCATGTCGATGAAGGTAAGCTCGCGCGTGTCCTGGCCGTGTTGCCCAACCTTCTGCAGCACCCGTCCGCGCTCATAGCCCTCGACCTTGTCCACCTCGACCACGAATAATGAAATACCACGGGCGCCTTCTGACTTGTCAGTCTTGGCCACGACAACCATCAGGTCAGCGTGGGTGGCGTTCGAGATGAACGTCTTTGACCCATTGATCACGTAGTGATCGCCGTCGCGGATCGCGGTCGTACGCACTGCCTGCAGATCCGATCCCGTGCCGGGCTCGGTCATAGCGATGCCAATCACCTTCTCACCATTCGCCATTGCCGGAATCCAGCGTTGCTTCTGCGCCTCTGTTGCATAAGCCGCTACGTAATGGGCGACGATGGTCGAGTGTACGCTGAATCCGAACGCAGTGTCTCGGGCTAGCGCCAGCTCCTCTTGGACCACGGCCTCGTGGCCGAAGTTGCCACCACCACCACCGTACTCATCGGGCAGGCCAGTACACAATAAACCAGCAGCGCCGCTTTTGTTCCATAACCCACGGTCAACCTGGTGCTGCTCAGCCCATCGCTCCTGGTTAGGCGTGACTTCGCGGGCGAAGAACTTGGCCGCTTGGTCGCGCAGCAACGTGTGGTCCTCGGCCTCCCAAGGTGCCTTATAATCGGGAAACAATTCGCTCATGGTGTTTACTTTCCTGTGTAGTGAGGTGCTCGCTTCGCCAGAAAGGCGGCCTGACCCTCGTGGCTGTCGGCTGAGTGGATTGCCAAATGAAAGTTCTGCTTTTCATACTTGAGACCTTGGCTGAGTGATGTCTCAAAGGCCTGCAACGCCGCGTCTTTGGCCAGCGCTACGGCCAGCGGCGAATTGGCGGCGATATGTCCAGCCATTGCAAGTGCTTGGTCAAGAGCTTCACCCTCTGGGACCGTACGGGCGACGATGCCGTCGGCGCATGCGTCAGCCGCACTGATGAAATTGCCAGTCAGCAGCATGGTCATTGCCTTGGCTTTGCCTACCGCGCTTACCAAACGCTGCGTGGCGCCACCGCCGGGGATGACGCCAAGCTTGACCTCGGGCACCCCAAACTTCGCGGTGTCAGCTGAAATGACGATGTCACAGGCGAGAGCAAGCTCGCAGCCCCCGCCCAGGGCCAGGCCCTCTACGGCGGCGATAACGGGCTTGGGAAACCGTGCCAGGTCATCCCAGAACGTGCCACCAAGTGCTTTGCGTGGGCCGATCAACGCATCCTCACGAATACGATCAAAGGCGGTGATGTCGGCCCCCGAGCAGAAGTTCCCGGCGGCACCGTGAAGCACCACGGCACGCACGCTGTCGTCGTACCGAAAAGTCACCAGCGCCTGTCCCAGTGCGCTTAAGACTTCTTCGTTAAGTGCATTGCGGGCTTCTGGCCGATTGAGTTCGAGGATAACGATGGATTCGTTGCGGCGGATATTGAGAATAGCCATCAGATGTCCTTGTAGATATCTTTATAAGTGGCGCGGATCGACTTCTTGTCGAGCTTGCCGACGCTGGTGCGGGGCAACGTTTCGAGAAACAAGGCAGTATCTGGCAGCTGCCACTTGGCGAAATTGGGTGTTAGAACTTCGTGGATCTCGTCCAGCGGCAACTCGGTGCCGTCGTCGGTAACCAACAGGGCGACAGGGCGCTCCTGCCACTTGGGATGCTCAATGCCAACAACTGCAGCATCGCGGATGCGCGGGTGTGCGATCAGCGCATTTTCCATGTCGATGGAGGAAATCCACTCGCCGCCGCTCTTGATCACGTCTTTTAGACGATCGGTCAGCTTGAGGTAGCCGTGCTGGTCGATCGTGCCGACGTCACCGCTCCGCCAGTAGCCGTCGAGGAAGCGATCTCCATCGTCGTCAAGCTTATGATACTTCTCGATGATCCAAGGGCCTCTTAATAACACCTCGCCCTGGGAAATGCCGTCGAAGGGCACATCCTTACCGGCACCGTCAACAAGTCGGAAGTCGACGCCGGATACCATCAAGCCTTGGCAGCGCTTACGGTTCCATGTTTGCTCGTCGCTCAACACTTCGCGCAGCGACGGTTTAAGCCCCTTGTTGACCGTGACCAGCGGAGTGGTCTCGGTGGCGCCATAGGCGTGAATAATGTCGGCCCCGGTTAGATCATAAAAGCCACGCATCAGACTCAACGATGGCTCGGTGGCACCGCTCAGCAGCCTCGCACGGCTGAAGTCGGGCTTGTTGTCCAGTGATCGGATGTACTCCAGCATCGGTGTAAAGATCGCTGGCGCACCGTTAGCTACAGTAACCTTTTCTTCTATCATTGCATCGACCAAAACCGACGTATCCTCAGCGACGTAGCGGCCTGGCAGGACGACTTTAGCCATCGCCTGGACGGCGGCCTGCGGAAGACCCCAGCACTGACCGTGGAACATCGGCGTGATGAGCATGGCGGTGTCGTCACTACTCATGCCGATCACACTGTCCATCGCCAAGGTGTGCAGATAGATACCGCGGTGGGAGTAGTAGATTCCCTTGGGCCTACCGGTGGTGCCTGTCGTGTAGCAGGCGCTGTAGGCCGACGTCTCGTCCACCATCGGCCAATCGATGTGTGTATCTTCCGCCAGGAGCAGATCCTCGAAGTGATGCACGTTCGTCAGGGTCGTGCTGATCTGCGACAGCGGACGGTCGGTCATCACGATCCAGCCTTTGACTTGAGGCACCAGCGGAGCGAGCTTCTCTGCAATTGGCAGCAGGGTCTCGTCAACTAGAATCCAGGACGCCTCACTGTGGTCGGTAACATAGCCCAAGTCCTCGGGCGCCAAACGAAGGTTCATCTGCAGCATGACGGCAGCGAGGCCGGGGATCGCCCAATAGAGCTCGAAATGTCGGCGACTATTCCAGTCCAGGATGCCAACTACGTCCCCAGGGCCGACGCCGAGGCTGCGCAACGCGTTGGCCGCTTGACAGATCCGGAGGTAGGACTCGCCGTAGGTGTACCGGTCCCAGCCGCCATCGGCGGTACGGTAGACGATTTCTTGTTCTGGATAAGTCCGGGCCGCATGCCGAATCATGGTCGTTGTGTTGAGCTGGTAGCTGTCACCATGGGTGGAAGGATGGCCCTTAGTAATATATGTCGATTGCATATCTTTCTCCTCAGATGCGTTCAATTATTGTTGTGTTGGCAGTGCCATGGGCTTCACAGATAGTCTGTAAGCCCAGCTTCTTCCCTGAGCGTTCAAGTTCACAAAGTAAATCGGTAAGCATGCGGGCACCGGTTGAGCCCAGCGGGTGCCCGATTGCGACTGAGCCACCGTTGACATTGAGCTTGTCATCCGGAATATCGAATTCGCGCTGAAACATCAGCGGTACGCCTGCAAAAGCCTCGTTAACCTCGTACAAATCAATGTCCGCCGCGCTTAGTCCCGCCATTTTTAGTGCCTTGTGGGTAGCCTCAAGTATCGCGGTGAACTGGATCACAGGGTCCGCACCCGCGACCGACATAGCACGAAAGCGGGCGCGTGGTTTGAGGCCTTTTTGCTCAGCATATCCACGATCAGCGACCAGTAGCGCCGCCGCACCGTCGCTAACCTGAGATGCGTTCGCGGCCGTCGTGCGGCCATTTTTCGCAAAGACCGTCTTCAGGCCCGCCATCTTCTCCGTATCGAGATGTTCGCGAATGCCCTCATCAGCGGTAATACATGGACCGTTGGGGTCTTGGGGATCGGCGGTGATTGGCACCATCTGTTTGACAAAAGCACCAGCCCTGGTAGCAGCGAGGGCCCGCTCATGACTTCGAACGCTGTAAGCATCAAGTTCCTCGCGGCTAATCCCGAAGCGATCGTTCATAAGTTCGGAACTGGGCCCCTGTGCCATAAGTCGACCGTCGTAGCGCTCCAGCTCAAGCGGGCCGTACTGCGGGCCGAGCGGCGCACCTGGCTGAAACGCTGACGGCATAGTCACCTGCGACATCGATTCAACCCCCCCTGCGATCACCAGATCATAGTTGCCAGCCATGACACCATGGGCGGCAAAGCTGACTGCCTGCTGTCCGGAACCACATTGGCGGTCCACAGTTACTGCGGGCACGGACTCGGGTAAGCCGGCGGAAAGTACGGCGTGGCGGGCGATGTTGGAGGACTGTTGGTCGTGCTGCAGCACGCAGCCAGCGATCACGTCGTCGATTGTGGATGGATCAACGCCGCTGCGACCGACAAGATATCTTAGAGTGCAGCCGAGCAGGTCGGCAGGATGCCATTGGCTCAGTACTCCACCACGTCTGCCGACCGGGGTTCTTACGGCATCAACGATGACTGCTTCACGATTAATCATTTGTTACTCCGGAGGTAGGGACCTTGACTTCGGCCAGAGGAATATCGAGTTCGCGACCGATCGCTTCCCAGTAGCTTGTCGTCCGTGTTTTGAAAGTGGACTCGAGCTCCTCAATCGTACGACCGACATACTCTGAAACCCGGGCGGCGAAGTGGGGCTCGAGCGCACCGAAAGCGACATAGCCGTCCAAAGTGGGATATATGCGGTAGGTGGATAACGCTCCCCCCAAAGGCGTTGCAGGCCCCATCAGACCGTGGCGAACTGCGGCACCAGCCATCTGAGCGGCATGGTCAAGTACTATCTTGTAGTGCCCCCCCCTACCAACGCGGGTTCGACTCAGGAGTCCCGAGACCGCAGCGGAGACCGCACGCTCAGCCCCCAGCAAGTCCGCCACCGGAACGAGTGGCATGGTCGGCGGACACAACGTGCCGTGAGCAGCCTGATAGGTTAGATCGTGCCCGGGGACTTCAGCCGCATCTCCATCGTGGCCAACTATTTCGACGTGAACCAGAGCAGGGTGAGTCTCGGAGAGTCGGTGCAGGTCAAGACGACTTAACGCAGACGGACGCATGGCCGTTATTAGGGCATCAGCATCCGCAAGGTAATCATCGAGACGGCCTCGCTGCTCGGATTGCTTGAGATCCAGGACAACGATCTCTTGATCAGCCACAAGCTCGTCGTACCAAGCTCGGGCCACGGCAGCAAGCGGATCACCAGCTGGGGGCTCAATTTTGGTGACCTGTGCACCCATGCTAGCCAGTTGCGCGGCCGCGATGGGGCCTGGCAGGTTGGAGGCGAGCGAGACGGCCCGAATCCCGGTCAGTGGTTCCGGTGAGGAGGCGCTCATTAAAGCAACCGATTTCATCATTATCACCTGTCGAATGCATCAACACTATACGAATGTATAGCATAATATACGACGGTACAATGTCAGCGTTTCTGGTAACCTTGCACGTCACGACCGATCGTGGCTTCTCAGCGAACAAAGCCAACGCCAGCGAGATAGTCCGGTCATGTGCGAGGAACTACGCAGACTCAGCTATGCACAGGAGTTAGATAGTGAAGAAAACGGTGGGGGTATCCCCTAAAGTGAATAGCGACTTGACTGCGAAGGCACGCATCCGCAATGCGGCATTCGCCCTGTATGCGAACTACGGAGAGGACGCGACCTCGATGCGTGCCATTGCCGAGGCGGCGGGTGTCACGGTTGGTTTGGTGGTGCACCACTTTAGAACCAAGGACGGACTGCGCGAGGCCATCGAGCAACATATTGTCGATTTGTTCTTCGGCGCGATCGAGCAAGCCCCCCTCGAAGGAACCACGCCGGAGATTGCAGCTGCTCGTGACGAAGCAGTCGCGGACATGCTCTCTGATAACCCAGCGGTAGTCGGTTACCTCAGGCGGGCTTTGCTCGATCCCATGGGGCACCGCGGCCGTATTCTGGAGATGCTCACCGATCTCACTGCCAAACAAGTGGCGACTTTGCGCAATGTCGGCGTTGCGTCGAAGGCACAACGTGACTCCAGTCAAGTAATCGGCGTCATGATTCGCCAGCTCGGGCAGCTCTTTCTTCAACCCATGGTCGATTCCATGTGGAATCAATTGGCCGGACCGAACGCGGCTGAAGATGACAAGCCGCTCCTGGTAGTAAAGGTGCAGGAGTCCTGATCCGAAGGAGCGTCCTGATATAGATCTATTCGCTCCTTAGCATCATTTGCTCGTTTATCGTAAGCGTCCGGCCATCACACCTTGAGCCAACAGTTACGGCCTTCACGATAGTGTCCACTTATTTCTTAGTGGACACTATGCATGGACTCTTTAAGCGTACCTCAGCCCCAACCCCAGCCCCGACGTCGCCGCCACTTCTCCCGTGAGTTCAAGGCCCATATCGTGGCCGCCTGTCAGGAGCCAGGCGTGTCCGTTTCCCGCATCGCCCTGGACAACCAACTCAATGCTAACCTGCTCCGCCGCTGGATCCGTGAAGCCGAGCAAGCCGACCAGGCAACAGCGTCACCTGGGTTTATGCCCTTGGCCCTGCCGGCCGCGTCGAGTCCGGGCGAGCGGTCCCGAACCAACGGTCAGTATAGCCGCATCCGTATCGAAGTGCCTCGCGCCGGTGGGCCTGTTGTGGTGGAGTGGCCCGCCGAGCAGGCCCATCAGTGCCTGGCCCTGTTGCGCGAGCTGTTGCGATGATCCGCATCGACGAAATCTGGCTGGCCACCGAGCCGCTGGATATGCGCGCCGGGCCGGACAAGGCCCTGGCCCGAGTCATCCAGGTGTTCGGTGCGGCGAAGCCGCACCATGCTTACCTGTTCGCCAACCGCCGGGGCAACCGCATGAAGGCGCTGATCCACGACGATCTGGGTATCTGGCTGTGCGCCCGTCGCCTGCATCGGGGCAAGTTCCATTGGGGTGACGCCTGGCGCGGTGATCAGCTGCGCCTGACTGAAGAACAACTGGCCGCCTTGGTGCAGGGCCAGTTGTTGGAAGAACTGATCGACGCCGACCTGGCGGCCATGGAGGCGGAGCTGGCCGAGGTGCTTCCAGAGGAAGCGCCCACCGCTCCCGTCAGGCAACGGCCCAAGCGCGCGCCGCTACCGCCGCAACTG
>JBFJUC010000046.1:0-12999 GCA_041624875.1 Alcanivorax sp. | reverse complement strand
TGGACCGGTGGCTGGACCACTACTTCGGGCCCCGGGGCCAGTCGGCGCGCCTGGACCGGGCCTTGCGGGCCCACACCGAGCGCTGGCAGACCGTGCTCGGGGCCTGCGGCCTGATGCCCGGCGGCGGCTGATCAGCGACGGCGAATTATTGGCCAACGAAGCGGTTGTGAACGGCTGTACAGCTAATGTTTTTGAAATCGGTCACAGACATACTCCCATTCGTCGACGAGGTCCCATCCGTCGACTAGCGGAGTACTGCTCCGTGATAGCTCTCCCGAGCCAAACGATTCATCGGCGTCCTCTGGACGCCGTTTTTTTTGGCTAGCCGGACCGCAGCATGAAGGTCTGGTATTCCAGGCGGCCCATGCTGCGCTGCACCAGCCAGAGCCCGACCACCACCGATACCGCCAGCGCCAACAGGAACCCATAGCCGAAGAACTGTGGGCCTAACTGAAGGCTGACCAGAGTCAGCATCACGTTAAGCACCAGGAACAACGCGGTGAGAAAAACCAGGATGCGGCGCTGATCCAGATAACAGAACACGTTAATCACCGCCAGGAAGACCACCTGCAGGCCTGCCGCCACCAGTTGCACCTTGAGCAACGGCAAGTACAGATTGGAGATGCCCAGGGTAACGAAAATGTCCGGCGCCACCACCATGATCAACAAGGCACCGATGGCCTGGATCTTCACGATCTGAAACACACCCAGGCGAATGGTGGAGACCATTTGGTTGCGCATATCTTCAATATACGACAAGGATCCGCCTTCCCGAACCGCGTCGTAGAAATTGCTGTAGTACTCCACGAAGTCGGTTTCCATACGCACCAGAAACACCGCCATGCCGGGGATCAGTGACAAATAGGACAAGAACACTGGAATGTCGTAAATCAAGGAGGCGCGCAGAGGCCCTATCACCGCGCTACCGGTGCCACTATCCATCCAGAAAATAATCTTGTCCGCCCATACCCCGGCGTTAAACAAAAGCCCCACCAACATCAGGCTGGGATAGAGCCAGCGGCGCTCGAACAGATTGAACGCCACCGATCGGCGCGCCGGGTAGGCGCGCACAATCAAAACCAGCATTCCGCCCAGCAGAGACACCTGACCGATCAGAAAGCCGATCAACAGCCCTTCCAGGTTCATGAAACGCAGTAGAAAAGACACCCCCACCGTTAACGTGTAACCGAGGGCGTACAGCAACACGATGGCCTGATACTGCTTCATACCGGACAGAAAGATGGTGGCGATCCAGATATTACTCACCACCACGAAGCTGGCCACTAATACGACGCGAAACAGCACGCTTTGGTCCGGGAACAGAAACAACGCCACCGGTAACGCGAACAGCCCGCTAACCACCGTGACCAATAACGTGACGCCGCCGAAATTGGGCAGAATCACGTCCTCCCGTTCCTCGAAGATACGATCGGCGCAGAAGCGAGTGAAGGCCAGTTGCAAGGTGCCGGTCAGGATCAGGCTGAAGGCGATAATATAAGTCACCGTGACCTGGAACTGCGTGACCGCCTCCGCGGGCGAAACCACCGACAGACTGACCAAACCGATGATCAAAATGCCAATAATCGACAGCACCCAGGGGCCGGAACCGATTACGCCGGCGTAGGCATAGGCACGCATCATGCCCAGCAAGGTGTCCTGTCGTAATAGTTTGCGCAGCTCGAAACCGATACCCGCCATCAGCGTGCCTCCTGGTCCAGGGTAGGGACGGTGCTCTCGTTATCCGCCACCTCGGCCTGTCGTAGAAGCCCCTGGTACAGGGACCGGTAGGCAGAGAACATCATTTCCTGAGTATAGTACTTTTCCACTCTGCGAATGCCCGCCTGCTGAGCCTGGTACCAGCGCTGATCATCGCGTAACAGGTCGGCCACGGCGTGCCCCAGTGCTTCCGGGTTGGCGATACCCACCACGTCACCGGCCGACCCTAGCGCACGATCTTCTTCGCCAAAGCCTTCGATCAATTGCCGGCAAGACCCCACATCCGTGGACACCGCCGGCACCCCGGCGGCGAAGCCTTCCAAAAGCACCAGAGGCAACGCCTCGCTGATCGAACTGAGTACCACCACACCCACTTTCGGTAGCAGCTCGCTGATCTTCTGAAAACCGAGGAAACGCACGTTATCGTCAAGCTGCAAACTGCTGACCAGGGCGTGGCATTCCGCCGCGTACTCTTCGTCCTCGTCCTCCGGTCCGGCGATCCAGCCTTGCGCTTCCGGCATCACGTTGACCACGGTGCGCATCGATCTCAGGAAGGTCTTTACATCCTTAATCGGGACGACGCGGCCGATCAAACAGGCCACCGGAGGGATCGTCTCACCGCGCTGGGCGCGCACCGCTTGCATCGCCGGCAGATTGATGCCGTTGGGGATGTTTTGCGTGCGCGGTGGCGGCGCACCGTCGGCAACCTGGCGAAGACGGTTATTCTCGTAGAGAGCTACGATCTGATCCGACGCCTGGTAGCATTCGCGGCCCAACTCTTGGAAAAAATTGATCCACTTTTCGCGAAAATAGGCCATTTCCACGTTGTTGCGTTCCACCAGGCCCCGGTTATCGCTAATCCACTCACTTTGGAATAGATCTATCTTTCGCTCCTTGGTGTAAATACCGTGCTCCGAAAGCAGCAGCGGGCGGCCGGTCTTGCGGCGCAGCAGAGCGCCAAGAAATCCGGCATAGCCGGTGGAAATAGTGTGGTACATCTTGGCGGGAATAAGGTTGTCGGCGATGCGATTCAGAATCCAGATCGGCGCATGCATAATCCGCACCGTCCAGAAATAATCCACGAAAGACGGGTCACGGCTGTAGCGTCGATAGCTCTCCGAAATCAGATCCCAGCTTGACCGGCTGTGCAGAAAAGCCTCTTCGGATAAGGCGCCGCCATCCCCCAGTTCACCGATCAGCTTAGTGAACAGACGGTTACGCTCCTCGCTGACGCGGCCGCTGCGGACCATGCGGTGGAAACGATCGACGTCCTCGAACATGCTCCGGTCCCCTTGCGCGGCTTTCTTTTCCGCCTTGGTGCCCTGATCATGCAGATAGTGAACCTCCAGATGCACCACGTTATCCGGCAGGTCGTACTTCATCTCACCATAGTCCTCCGGCCGGCTGCCGACGAAACAGCAGGCGAAGGTGTACTCTGGAAACCCCCGTATAATCTGATTCACCCAACTGGAAACACCGCCGCTGACGTAGGGAAAGGTTCCCTCCAGAAGCAGACAAATATCGGCGCTGTTGGCGCGCGGCAAGCTCATGCGTCTCTCCAGTATTGGACTGATTCCTTCAGCGATGAGAACTGTGTGTCATCCGATATCGACGTCATCAACTCTCGAACACGGCCCAACTGACCGCGAAGCAGGGCCAGTTCAGCAAGCCAGGGGTTAACCCTCGAGGGTGGCAGCCCGAGCTGACGGCAATGCAGAAAACTCTCTTCAGCGTGCTCTAGCTCTTCATCGGTCAGTAGAATACGTCCGCGGAGCAACCACATACCGGCATCATCAGGCCGCTCGGAAAGAGCGCGGTCCACATAGAACGACGCCCGCTCCAGCGCCAGCCTGCGAATGTCACCCTGCACCAGATCTTGAAAATTCAGTTCCCAGTAGAGCTCCGCGAGACGCCGATGGAGACGATAGCGGCGCGCCTGCGTAGCGCTTTCTAACAAAATAATGGCCCTGTCGATCTGCTGGGTGATTGCTTTTTCTTTTTGATCGAGAATCCCATAGGCGAGCAATCGCACGTCATCGGATGCATCGCCAAGGGTTTCACGCAATACCCGCCCCGTGGAACGGGTGGGCATACCACGCACCGTCAACATACTTTGCAGCCGGAGCTCCACGGGCGTGTCGGTGGACTTCAAAAGGCCCTTCAGGTCCTCTTGGCGAAAGCCGGCCAACGCTGGTGCGGGCACCGGCGTGAAGACCGGTGCGTCCACACCCACGAAGGGTTCGTCGCGGAACACCGCGGGCAGAAGGTAGCCAACCAACACACCTCCCAATATGCCCACCAAACCGAATACCGGCACAAAGAAAGCCAGTGAAAACGTCAACGCCCATGAGCCTACGGCGGGCTTTCGAAACCCCGAAGGCAACAATGCCCACACCGCCGACGCCAACAGCATCGACGCCACCAGATGAGTACCCAGATAGGTGATGAACAGGCTAAGCTCGCTGGACGCGGACAACAGCGATACCAGCGATGCCAGCTCCAAGACCAGGGCGTATAGCAACCAGCGGACTTCAACCATTACCGGCCTCTACCAGCATCTCTTCGATCTGTGCTTTGACCGGGCGTTTATCGAGTGAATGGTGGACATAGCTGACTCCGGCCTGCGCCAGGCTGGCGAACGCATAATCCTCGGCCAGCCACTCTTCCACACGACGCAAGAAACTCTCGAAACTGGACGGCCCCGTCATCGGCATCAATAACATCAACTGGTGGCTTTCTTGATCGACCCACCAGTAACCATCCAGGTTACGGCGCCCCCGATACAGGCCTTCGACGATCTGACGGGATTGGGCGCTATCGTCCGGGGTGAATAGAATCAGCGTGGTATCGATTTTTTTCGCAGCGGACAAGTTAGCCAACGCGACCAGCTCACGGCCAAACACCGCGGGCATACCGGGCCACACGTCGATCAGGTGGTCCACCTCCGGGCCGTGCTGCACCACGTCGGCGTAGAAATTAAGCAATAGTCCGAAAAGTTGCAGGGTCTCCTGGTGAATGGAAAGAAACGGCATCCGTTCCACCACCACCATGCCGATCAGCTGTCCACCACTGTTCATCACCGGGGCCGCGACCCAGTAAATGCCGCCATACCCTTCACCGGCCATCTGTACGTGGGCCATTTGCCGGCTTTCAAACGCATACTTGAGCAAACGGTCGTCAAGATCCAAAGGTGCGTTCTGCCCCAACAACGCCACCGGCTCTGGATTGATGCCGCCGCCGGCTACCGAGTACAAGCCGCCGCGTTGCAACTGACAATAATCCGCCAGCAAATTCAGCAGCTCATCGCCCGCGGGCAGCACTTCCAAGTGGCTCTCGTCCATCATCACGTCGCGCAGGCTGAGCAAGGCATCGCGTACCGTATAGGGGCGAACCAGCAGGTTCTCTTCCAGTCGATCATGGGATAACCGCAGCAGTACATGGCGCTGGGTAAGGTTCTGCAGCCGATCCAGGGTATAACCGGCGCGGCTTTCCGCACGGTCCAGCCGTACCCGCCACATATCGGCGAATTCACCGGTGATCAGGACAATAATATAGCCGCCCAGGAACGTGAGCTCGGGGAAGGCCAGCCCCGGATAAAGGCCCAACGCCTTGCAGGCAAACCAGGCGAGCAACAAGGTCAGCATGCCTAAGGAGCCCAGCAAGGAGCCGTACCGCAACGCCACCAAAAGCACCACCACGATGCTCCAGCGGATACCACCCTGAAAAATAAGCGGATCGTCCGGGCGTACTAAAAAACCGACCAGCACCGCCATTACCACCAACAAGGGCGCTTCCAACCAGGCCATGGCCCCCAGCTTGGGGGGCGCGAGAAACCGCGCCAGGCGATTGTCGCCGAGGTTGCTGAGCATCAGTCGATCACCGGCGCGATCAGATCGTCAACAACACGCTGCCCGGTCTCGCCCAGTGACTGACGGGCCCAACCGGCACGCGAACCGGTGCCGCTGTAAAGCAGCTCACCGGCGGGGTCACGGATCTCAATCATCACGCCCACGGCGGGCTCGCCGTCGACGCCGGTTTTATAACGCCACTCATGGACCACGCCGGACACCACATAGCGCCCGTTCTGCTCGGCCACCCAGGCGCGCATGGCCTGCCGGCTTTCCTCCGAGCCCGCCTCGAACAACACGCCTTCGCCGTTTTCCTGCTCGAAGGCCACCACCGGACGAGCTCCGTGTTGGGCGAGCACCGCTTCGACGATAGCCTGGGCGCGTAGGCCGGCCTGGGGCGTGGTGGTTCGATTGGTCAACGGCAGCACCAGCCAGCGCGCCTGCCGCTCGAACGACACATCCTGGGTACTGCGCATATGCGTCGAGCACCCGGTCAGCGCCAGTACGGCGGTGCAGAGTACGATTAATGACAATTTCATGCGTTTCTCCTGATAAACCCCTGTTAATAGTAGAACCGGTAATCGAACCCGGCGCGATAGCTGTCTTCATCGGCCCCGCCGGTATTCAGCCCGCGCTCCAGATAGAAGCGCCAGGCGTCGCGCCCCAGCAACGGGCCTTCGGCGCCCACCCGGGCATTAAAACCAGTGCCGGAAATACTGTTGTCGGTGACGCCCAGTTCACCCCAGGCTTGAATGCGGTGTGGGCGCAAATGAACATCCGGCGACCCTAGCAGCAGCGCCAGCTCCGTCTCGCGATAGCTTTGCGGCACCGCAGGCAGCGCCTCCGCGCCAGGCTGCATCACACCGATTTCGCCACTTAACGCCCTCTGGCCACTGAATGACGCCCGGGTATGGCGCACGCGCAGGCCGGGCGAAAAGCGCGACAACCAAGGGCGCCAGGTACTCTGCGCACTGACTCGTGTGCCTTGGCCTAGATCGCGATCTTCCAGGTCCTGATAGTCATACTGCGCGACCGAGACACCATTCTGCCAGTTGGACACCGGCGACCAGCTCAGCGAGAGCGCCGCGCCCGTCCGGTCCCCGGCCAACAACAATTCCGAGGTCTCATCGGCGGGCGCCTGCCATTCATAGGAACCTTCCCAGCGCCACGCGCGGCCGAGCTCGCCGGCAAAGGCCAGGGTTAAATCGGGACCCTGGTAATCGAAAATATCGCGATGCCCGGCGCTCAGGCTGGTATCCAAACGCCGCCCTTCGCGCCGCGCCGTGACACTGAATCGCTGCTCGCGCTCATTGACCGCCAGAATCGCGTCATCGTTGCTGCTGAACCGGTGTTGTTGCGCCGTGAAGCGAAGCCCCCAGCGGTCGCCCAGAGGCTGAGTCTGAGACACTTCGACGCTGTTCACATCCAAGGCGCCCTGGCGACGGTGTTCCAGGTTAACGGCGACATTCTCTTCGGCGGGCAACAGCAGGCTTTCCTGCTGCGGGTGCTGGTCCGCCACTTGCGGTGCGTACCGCTGTTGCTCCGCCAACTGCGCGGCGGCGAGACGCTTGCGGCCCAGGGTGTTGTCGGCCTCCAGGCGCTCACCCGCCGTCAGTTGTTCGCCGTGCTGGTCCCGCAGTTCGCGAATCGCCAGACGGTCGTCTTCCAGAGTCGCCAAAGCCAGCGCCGAGCCGGGCGGCAGGCCCTCCGGGCGCCACTGCTGCTGGCGCAGGTACCACAGCCGGGCCAATTCCCGCGCGTTCACCCCGAGCGACCACTGCGCCAGCCATTCGGCACGTTGGGCGCGTTCGGACGGCTTGGTGGCGGCCCATTGGCGCTGCTGGAAGCGCAGCTGGGTGTCACCGTTTTCAAACCGTGCCACCAAGGCGCTGCGCATCTCGTTGTAGAGCGGGCGATCCAGCACGCTGATGGTGTCCGCCGGTGGTGGGTCGCGCCACAATTGACGCAACATCGGCCAGGCCTGATCTTCCCGGCCGGCGGCCAGTAACGCCTGGGCGTAAGCCCAGCGGCGGCGCCAATTGTCCGGGTCGCCTTTCAGCAACGCCATTTCATATCGCAAGGCTTGCTCCGGCTGATCAAGCGCCATGAACGCAGCCGCCAACACCTCAAGATAGCGTGGGTCGTAAGCGATCTGGTCGTGCCAACGCACCAGGCTGCCGGTGAGCGTGCTGTCATCGCCCAAACCGATCAGCAACCACAGCCAGGACATCCGCACTTCAACGTCGTCCGGCGCCAGCGCCAGGGCCTGCCGCAACACCGACCGGGCCCGCTCCGGCTGGCCGGTCCACTGCAGATAGTCGGCGTAAACCAGCAGGAAACCCCGATCCTGATAGAAGGCGCGGCGCTCCTGTTCGGACAAACCCTCGAAGAACAGTGCCATGGCACGCTTGTCGCCATCTTCGCGCAACGCATAAAGATAGCTGACCGCCAAGCGTGGATCGTCGCTTTGCTCCCACAGGTGGCGCAAAATCGAAGCCACCCGCTCGGGCGCCTGATAGCGCGCCAGGGTCAAGTAGCGGTAGCCGTCCCCGACGCTGGCATGCCCCTTGGCGAAAAGCCGCTGGTAATCGTTCAGTGCGGCGGGCCAGTCGCCGAGCTCCGTGGCCATCACCGCCAGGCGTCGGGTCAGGTTGGGGTCATAAGAGAGCCCGTCCGCGTCCCGTCGCAACGCCCGGTAAGCGCGTTCACGTTCGCCACGCAGCCACAGCAGATCCGCCGCGTGCCAGGCCATTCGCGGGCGCGGGCCGTAACGGTCCATGAACGCACGGTAATAACGGATCGCTTCAGCATCGTGGCCGCTCTGCTCGGCGAGGCGCTGCAGCACTTCAAACACCGTGGGGCTGGGGTGCCGCTCACTCCAGTCATCCAGGAAGGCTATGCCCTCTTCAGGCCGCCCCAGGCGTTCGTACTCAGCGGCCACCAAGGCGACCAGTGTTTCGTTTCGAGGGTCGTTGCGCAGCAATCGGCGGCGGGCGCGCAGCGCCAACTCGTTGTTGAACGTCGCCGGAGCCAGTTCCAGTACCCGCTGCCACGCCAAATCGCTGTTATCAGATTCCGCCAGTTTCAACCAGGCCGCCAGAGACAGCTCCACATCGCCTTGCCACCCAGCGACCTGCGCCAACCTCTGCAACCACATCGGATCGGCGGGACGCCAATAGAGTGCGTTCTCCACCACTTCCCGGGCACGTGGCAGATTGCCGTTACCGACGAAGACCTGATAACCGTCATCGTAGTAACGGTGCTCGTACGGTACTGGCGCCTGAGCCACGGCACTGATCGAAACGCCCACCGCCAGCGGTGCCAGCCACAACCACTTCCGTTTCACTGGCGCACCTCGTCTTTCCGGAGGCGCAACAACAGCACCGCATAGTGTTGTGCCCGCACACCATCTCCAGCGGCACGCGCCAGGCTCATAAGGCGATAAAGTACCTCCGAGTCGTTCAAAAACGTACCTTCCCAACGAGCGGCCACACCCAAAGCCTGGCCGGATAATCCGCCCGCCTGAAGGGTACTTACCGCTTTCAAAAAGTCAGCGCGCCCGGCTCCGTCTTGCTGCGCTCGCATCGCCAGGATGTATTCCTCGGAGGCTCGAGCGTACCGGCCCCGGGCCAACAGCGCGTCGCCGGCCTTGCGATGCCATTGCCATGCCGGCGGTGCCTGAACCGCGAGCAAATGATAGGCACTCACCGCCAGGTCCAGATTGCCCATAATCAGAGCCATCTCGGCGTACCGCTGCAACTGTGCCGTCTCCAGCCGTTCCGGCCGCACCTTCGCTAACGCCACTCTGGCGCGGGCACTCAACGCGCTACCACCGCGCTCAGCCGGTGCCATAGCCATCAACGCCACGAACGGCAAACGCGCTTGCAGCCATTGCACCTCATCCAGCAGCGAGGGCCGGGCCGTCTTCGCGGCAACATAATCCAATTGCTTGTCGGCTTCCGCAAAGCGCCCCAACTCGATCAAGTCGCGAGCCAGAACCAGGCGCAGCTCATGATCATCAGGTTTCGCTTTCAGCCAGGCCGTGGAATAGGACAAAGTGACCGCGTCCAGGTCCGCATTCCGCAGGGTGTCGGAGAGATCGCGGGGGAACACCAGCCAGCACACCACCGCCACCAGAACGACAAGCGCGGCCAGTTCGGTCAGCCCGATGACCCGGCGGCGTTCACTGTCGACACTGTAGCCGTAGCTCGTTGAGCTCACGCTGGTCGCTCCTGTATTGGTAAAGACGTCCATCGCGCCGCGCCGGTTCGATCACCTGCTCGCCCTGGCGCAACACACAGTCCGCAGGTTGCATCAGGGTAAACGACAGCGGCAAATAGCCGCGCAGGGAAAAGCGCAGGGTGCTTCCGTTTCGCTCAAACGCCGTGAGCCGGGCATTGGCCGACCAAAGCCCGATGTCTTTACCAGCATCGCCGCTACGCCAATGGGCCGTTTCGCCGCTCATGTGCACATAAGGCCCGGGGCCGCCTTCTTGGTAGCCCGCAATACCCGCGCTGCGCGCCAGATCGGGCAGCGCCACACCGGCTGGCACACGCAAGGTGCGCAGCTCACCCCCGCCCCGTATCAGCCAGCCGTCGCCGTCACGGGCCACCACCATCCGGTTGAAATCCAATACCTTGCGGACATACTCCGAGGCAAACACGGCATGCACCGGCTGAGAGAGCACCCAATCAAAGACCCGGCGCAACGAGGTCAGGGAGGCGTTCTTGCTGGCGATATAGGTGTGGTAGTACACATTGATCGGCTTAAAGCGAATCGGCTCACCGGTAAGCTGGAACGTTTCGATCACTCTTTGGAAACCATAAAAGGGGCCGCGCCAATTGCCGGTGTACACGTTCTCGTTCTGATTCGGTGCGTAAACCTGGTATTCATCGCCCTTGGGCAGGCCGATGCCCTTGATCAAGGTCCAGCTCGGCGCGCTCTCTGTAATCAAGGTATCGCTGCCATTCATGTTCAGCAGGCCGTTTTTTCGGGCGATTTCCAGGGCCTCTTCGGTGGGCTTGGTATCACCGCTCCACAGCACCATCTCCACGTCCTTGCCGGGCGGCAAAAGCCGCTCTTCCATGTAGTCGGCGGACCCGACCAGTTCGCGCTGAATATCCAGTTTATAACCGAGGATGTTCAGTCGCAGGGGGCCCTCACTGCCGAGTATCGCGTCCGGTTTCTGGCTGGCCTCATACCAGTAAAACGGATGCGAATAAGTGTGCGTGGCCGCCTCCACGTGCGGCAACTCGAACATGCGTTGGGCGATATCTTCCAGCTCGTCGGCACGTTTCGGGTAGAGCCCGGTCTTCGCCACCTCGCCTTCGACCACCGAAAGGGTGGTGGGTACCCGGTAGCGCTTGAGTATCTCCTGCAGCAGCACTTCGCCGGCAGCCTGGCCGCGATAGCCTTCCACTTCCGCGAGATTGGGAAAACCGTCGCCGTCCATATGCGCAAAGAACAACCGCCGCCCATTTTCCGTGGTCACATCGGGCACCGGCATCGCCGGCAGCTTGAGCGCCTCGCGCAGAAAGGTCAGCGGCTGGAGCATCCAGCGGTCGGTGGTTTCCTCACTGGTAATGGTCGGCAACGTGGAGCGCACCACGAACGGATCCAGGGCATAGCCCCCCCAATCGGTGACCGCCACCGGCGTATACTCGTGGTCGCCGGCGGCAAGCCGCAACCAGGATTCACCGACGTCGAGGGTCAGCGGCGCGGCGATTTCCAGTAACGCCGGCAACGGCGCTTCGAACCCCATCGCCGGGTGTTGTTCCACCACCCGGGGGAGAGTCCGGGGCGTCGGTTGCGCTTGCAAACCAAACGGCTTGCTGATCGGATCCTGGGGGTCAAAGGGCATCTGTCCGAGGATCACCACCGGCACGCCATTGGCCACTTGAGCGGCCAGCCATTTTCGAAACCGGCCGTTCACCCGATCAGGCTCATTGATCCAGGTGACGATGCCGGCATACCGGCCAGTCAGCGTACCTTCGGGCATCGGATCGCCGACATCCCGCATATCCGGGACCAGCCCCAGGAATTGCATAGGCATCAGGGCAAAGCGCACCAGCTCACTCTGCTCCCAGCGGCTGCCTTTCGGTTCGCCATGAACCGCCAGAACCCGGCGTGGCATCACCTCGATTTGCCCCACCCCGAGCATGTCCAGAGCCGGGTTGCTGACCCAGGGAATCACGCCCCGGGCTTTAATACGCTCGGCCAAAGCGCGGGCGCCGGCGCGGTCGCCCGGCGGTGCATAATCAATCGCTATGGTAGGCAGACTGTAGCGCTCACGAACTTCCTCGAACCGGTCGAGCAGCCACTTTCGATCTTCTTCCGGGACCGGCTGGTAGCGCTTCTCCGCGGGCAGCCAGCGCTGATACAGCGACTCCGCCGCGACCGCATCCACATGTTCATGGACAGCAGGCAGCAGCTCGAAACCACGGTTCAAAATAAACCGGGCACCCGGGAAGGCCTCGGCAATAGCATTGATCAGCGTCTGCAAACCTTCACGCTGTGCTTCCAGATCGCCGGAAGTGCCCTCTACCAGACGATAGCTGTCGAGGGTGTCGAAAAAAAACTTCCGGTAGCCTTGCGCCCACAACGGAGCGATCACGTGCTCCAGCAAATAGCCGCGCAGGTCCTCGTTGGTCAGATCCAGAACCCGGCTTTGCCAGTCACGATTTTCGCCCACAATCCACGCCGGCTTGATCCCGGAGGCGTAATCCCTCGAGGGCAGCACTTCGCCCAGGCTCACATAAGCATAGAATTCCCCCACCAAATGCGTGGGCGGCGCGTCACTCTGTGCCGCCTCCACGACCGGCAGGTCGAATGCAGCCAGCTCATTCCAGGGGATATCCGGGCCATAGTAAAAGGCGGCGGAGCGGAGTCCGGCGGACACCGTCAAAGGCAGAAGCAAGCAAGCGATAAACAGAGAAAAACGCGCCAAGATGGCTTCCCAAACGTTACTATAGTTATAACGTGTAAGTTGCCAGCCGCCGCGTGAACAAACAAGCAAGGTTCTTCACACAGGGGCCCAAACCAGCGCCTGCGGGGCATTATTTTACAAAACAAAAAACTTCACTTCAAATTCACGCAGTTCGCCCTCGTTAAAGTAATAGTCGGCTGTTTTTGCCGAACTGGCTGCGCAGGAAAGCCATCTGGTCGCCGCGGATGCGGTGGCTGTTAATCAGCGCCAGGTATTCCGCCATGTTCGGCACATAGGGCAGCGCCAGCAGTTCCATGTTGATTTCTTCCGGCAGGCGGTCGCCCTTATGCTGATTGCAGCGCCGGCAGGCGGCGACCACGTTGAGCCAGTTGTCCTTGCCGCCCCGCGAGGTGGGCCGGATATGGTCGCGGGTGAGCAGGGCTTCCGGGTAGGGTTTGCCGCAATACAGACAAAGATGCTGGTCACGACGGAACAGCGCGCGGTTGGTGA
>JBFJUC010000045.1:0-13060 GCA_041624875.1 Alcanivorax sp. | reverse complement strand
CAGGTTATCGAGGCGATCACCAAAGCGGCCAACACCGGGAAAATCGGCGACGGCAAAATCTTCGTCACCACCCTGGAGCAGGCCATCCGTATCCGCACCGGCGAGACCGGCGAGGACGCGATCTAAAGTTTAGAAGCTTACGTTTAGAGAAATGTGTAACACGACCCATGCCAAGGTCTTGAACACGCTTCCAATTCTCGGAGGGTTGCAACGTGGAAAATCAAATCTTTGAACTTCAGTACGCCATGGACACCTTTTACTTTTTGGTGTGTGGCGCACTGGTAATGTGGATGGCAGCGGGCTTCGCCATGCTCGAAGCCGGCTTGGTGCGTGCTAAAAACACCACCGAAATTCTCACCAAGAACGTGGCGTTGTTCGCCATCGCCTGTCTGATGTACTTGGTCTGTGGCTATTCGATCATGTACGACGGCGACCTCTTCCTGAGCGGCATCGAAGCCTTTGATCTGGCCGGGGTGCTGTCTGATTCCGCCGCCAACGGCTTCGACGGCGGTTCTGTTTACTCCGGCGCGTCCGACTTCTTCTTCCAGGTGGTGTTCGTCGCTACCGCCATGTCCATCGTGTCCGGTGCCGTGGCCGAACGCATGAAGTTGTGGGCCTTCCTGGCGTTCGCGGTGGTCATGACCGGCTTCATCTACCCGATGGAAGGCGCCTGGACCTGGGGCGGTGTCGACGTGTTCGGCATGTACAACCTGGGCGACCTGGGCTTCTCCGACTTCGCCGGCTCCGGCATCGTGCACATGGCCGGCGCGGCCGCCGCCCTGGCCGGTGTGCTGCTGCTGGGTGCCCGTAAAGGCAAGTACGGCCCGAACGGCGAGATCCACGCCATTCCCGGTGCCAACCTGCCGCTGGCGACCCTGGGTACCTTCATCCTGTGGATGGGCTGGTTCGGCTTCAACGGTGGTTCCGTGCTCAAGCTTGGCGACGCCGCCAGCGCGCACTCCGTGGCCATGGTGTTCTTGAACACCAACACCGCCGCCGCCGGTGGTGCCGTCGCCGCGCTGATCGTGGGCCGGTTCCTGTTCGGCAAGGCCGACCTGACCATGCTGCTTAACGGCGCGTTGGCGGGCCTGGTGACCATCACCGCCGAGCCGTCCACGCCGACCGCCCTGACCGCGACTCTCTTCGGTGCCATGGGTGGCGTTCTGGTGGTGTTCAGCATCGTGACCCTGGACAAGCTGAAGATCGACGATCCGGTCGGCGCCATCTCCGTGCACGGTGTGGTCGGCTTCCTGGGCCTGATGCTGGTGCCGGTCACTAACGACGGCTCCAGCTTCTCCGGCCAGCTGATCGGCGCCCTGACCATCTTCGTGTGGGTGTTCGTGGCCAGCCTGATCGTGTGGGCCATCCTCAAGGCGATCTTCGGCATCCGCGTCTCCGAAGAGGACGAGTACGAGGGCATGGATATCGTGGACTGCGGTATGGAAGCGTACCCGGAGTTCGTGAAGAGCTGATCTGTCTCCTTCCAATCTGTCTTGCTCCAACCTACAGGGCGCCTTCGGGCGCCCTTTTTTGTTTCGGTGAAACAAGTCTCTGGTATCCTGCCGGGAGCGGCGCGCCCTTTCGCGGGCTGGGCCCGCTCCTACAAGTCATCACCGAGTATTGTCTGTGTTTGCTGATCTGAATCTGCATGAACGTTTGTTGCGCGCCCTGGAAGAGCTGTCGCTCAGCGACCCCACTCCGGTGCAGGAGGCGGCTATTCCGCCGGCGCTGGCGGGGCGGGACCTGCGCGTGGTGGTGCGTACCGGCACCGGCAAGACCACCGCCTTCGTCCTGCCCATGCTGCAGCGGCTGCTGGAAGAGCAGGACAAAGGTGTCGGCACCCGGGCGCTGATTCTGGCCCCCACCCGGGAGCTGGCCCGGCAGACGCTCAAGCAGGTACAGGCGCTGTCGCGCTTCACCTTTATCAAGGCGGAAGCGGTCACCGGCGGTGAGGATTTCAAGGTGCAGGCGGCGCGCATCCGTAAGAATCCGGAGGTGCTGGTGGGCACGCCGGGCCGCTTGATCGAGCATCTCGAGGCGGACAACCTGGCGCTCTCCGAGCTCAAGGTGCTGGTGCTGGACGAATCGGACCGTATGCTCGATATGGGCTTCAGCGACGATGTGTTGCGGTTGGCGGCGGCCTGCAATCCGGCCCGGCAGACGCTGCTGTTCTCGGCCACGCCGGGGGGCGCGGCCATGGACGCCATGGTGGCGCGGGTGCTGCGTGATCCCGAGTCGCTGCTGCTCGACAGCGTGCGCGAGCTCAACCAGCAGGTGCGCCAACAGATCATCACCGCCGACGACCGCTCCCATAAGGAGCGTCTGGTGCAGTGGCTGCTCGCCCATGAGCCCCACCGCAAGGCGATTGTCTTCACCAACACCAAGGCCACCGCCGACCGCCTCGGCGGGGTGCTGCGCTCCACCGCCCACAAGGTGTTCGTGCTGCACGGCGACAAGGACACCAAGGACCGCAAGCTGGCGCTGGAGCGGCTCAACAGCGGCGCGGTGACAGTGCTGGTGGCCACCGACGTGGCCGCGCGGGGGCTGGACGTGGACGGCCTGGAACTGGTGATCAACTTCGATATGCCGCGCAGCGGCGACGATTACCTGCACCGTATCGGCCGCACCGGGCGTGGTGACGGCGAGGGCGTGGCGATCTCGCTGGTGGAAAGCTTCGAATGGAATCTGATGGCGAGCATCCAGCGCTATCTGCGCCAGGCGTTCGAGTTCCGGGTGGTGGAGGCGCTGCGCGGCCGCTACCTGGGCCCCAAGGAGCGAAAGCGCTCCGGTAAGGCGGTGGGCAGCAAGCACAAGAAGCTGAAGAAGAAGGCACTGGCCCAGTCGGCCAAGGCCGCCGGCAAGAAGCCGGCGCCGAAGAAGAAGGCGGCGCGCAAGCGGGCGGCGCCGTCACCGGCGCCGGATACCCAGGGTGGTTTCGCCAAGCCCAAGCGGCGCAAGAACCCGGGGCCGCTGGACTAGTGTGAACAGGCCCTAGGTCAGTTTCTTAACCAGGGACAGGGGCAGCACTTTCATCGCGAACCCCAGCGGCGCCCAGGGCCAGGACGGCACATAGGCCTTGGCCGGTTCTTTTTCGATGGCGCTGACCAGCGCCTTGCAGCCGGTCTCGGTGTCCACCATGAAGGGCGCGTTTTCCACTTTCTCGTTGATCTCCGAGCGGATGTAACCCGGGTAGATCGTGCTCACGGTGATCGGCTTGCCGATCATTTCCATGCGCAGCCCCTCGGCCAGGCTGGCGACCCCGGCCTTGGTGGCGGCGTAGGTGTTGATGTTCTTGCGCATGCCGCGCACCGCGCTCATTGAAGAGATCACCACCAGATGGCCGTCGTTCTGGGCCCGGAAGACCTCCATGGCGGCTTCGCACTGGGCCAGCGCGGCGACGAAATTGGTTTCCGCGGTCTGGCGGTTGGCGTGGAAGTAACCGGTGCCCAAGGGCTGGCCCTTGCCCATGCCGGCGTTGACGATGATGCGGTCCAGGCTGCCCAGCTCGGTCCGGAACGCGCGGAAGACATCGAACACCTGATCGTAGTGGTTCACGTCCAGCGGTTTGACCAGCACGGTGATGTCGGGATGGGCCTGCTCCAGTTCCGCTTTCAAGGCGTCCAGCTTGTCGGTGCGCCGCGCGCACAGGGCCAGGTTGCGGCCCCGGGCGGCGAACAGCCGCGCCATGCCGGCGCCCAGACCGGAGCTGGCGCCGGTGATGAGAATATTGGAACGGGTACTCATGGCAGTTTCCTTATCGCGTGCGTGGCCCCGAATCACAGCGTGGCGAGGAATTCGGACAGTGCCCGGTTCACCGCTTCGGGGTTTTCTATCGGCGAATGGTGCCCGGAATCGGCCACGCTGACCAGCCGCGCCCCGGGGATGGCGTCGGCGATGCGCCGTGCCTTTTCCGGCGGCGTGGCCCGGTCCAGTTCGCCGACGATCACCAGCGTGGGCGCGCTGATGGCGCCGATATCGCCGCTGATGTCGTCACGGGTGAAAACGTTCTCCAGCGCCAGCTCAATGCCGTGGCGGTCGTGGGCGAGGATCAGGGCC
Organism: Alcanivorax sp.; assembly: GCA_041624875.1. Classification (GTDB taxonomy): domain Bacteria; phylum Pseudomonadota; class Gammaproteobacteria; order Pseudomonadales; family Alcanivoracaceae; genus Alloalcanivorax. Next base: position 9,004 of record JBFJUC010000045.1, on the reverse strand, counting down.
TTCTCATGGGCCACCCCGTCCGGGTTGGCATCGCGCCAGGGTTTGGCGTACAGGAATTTCTGCATCCGTGTGACGACGTCGTCGCGCTCGGCCTCGCTGCCATGGGCGAACCGTGATTGCTGCTGGCGGTGCACCGGCATCAGGTCGATGTCTTCCGGGTCCGCGGACGTGTCCAGCAACACCAGGGCGCGCACGCGCTCCGGGTACTTGAGCGCCAGCCGCATGAAGGTCATGCCGCCCTGGGACAGGCCCACGAAGATCGCCTGCTGATAATCCAGCTGGTCGAGCAGGGCAATACTGTCGTCGGCCATATCGTAGAAGCTCCAGCCTTTCTCCCGGTAGCCGGAGCCGGTGTGGCCGGGCCAGTCCAGGCTGACGCAACGGTAGCGGTCGCGGAGCGCCTCAATCTGCGCCTCGAACATGGATTTGTCCGCCAGTACGCCGTGGCCGAACACCACCAGGGGGCCTTCGCCCTCGTCGAGATAGGCGTAGCGCTGGCCGTTCAATTCAGTGGTATAGCGGGTGAACGCCATGGTGGGCCTCGTTGTCGCCGGTTAGCGGTAGGTGAGCTGATCGCCGGCCAGATGCAGGTGCTCGTTGAGCGTGGCCAGACGCAGGCGGCCGGTATTGACCAGCAGCCGGGTGACGCTGGTGTTGATCAGCCCCCGGTTGAAGGTGATCAGCGCTTCTTGATCGAGCTCCAGCAGGTGCTGGATGGCCACGCTGATGGCGCCGCCGGAGGTGAACACCAGGGCGCTGTCGCCGCTTTCCAGACGGTTGGCCAGGCTGTACAGAGAAGCCAGCACCCGTTCCCGGAAGGCCGGCCAGGTTTCCTGGTAGTCGTCCTCGTTGCGCTGCCAGCGGCGCAGGGCGTCCTCGAAACGGGCCTGGAACGCCCGGCGAGGGTTGTCCTGTGCGTTCATCCAGCGGGTGAGCACCGCCCGGTCCTGGGATTCCGGCCAGTGCACCCGCATCAGAGTCTGGTGATCGTATTCGTTGAAGCCGCTGTCGGTGGCCCATTCCTGAGGTAACCCCAACGCTTTCAGCGTCGCCTGGGCGGTTTCTTTATGGCGCTGCATGGCGCCGCACACCACCCGTGGCGCGCCCAGGTTTTGTTCGCGCAAATGGCGGCCGAGGGTGCGACTCTGTTCCCAGCCGGCGTCGGACAGGGCGTCATAATTCTCGGCGCCGAAACTGGCCTGGCCGTGACGGATCAGGTAAATCACTGGCATCGAGGGTCTCTGCTTTAATCCCGGAAGTTGACCCCATGCTAGGGGGCGGTTTTCAATTAATCTAATGAATCTGAAAAATACACCTGGATAAGCTGCATGCATGTTTCCCGCTTCGATCTGAACCTGTTCGTGGTCTTTGACGCCATCTACACCGAAGGCTCCCTGACCCGCGCGGCGCGTGTGCTCAACCTGACGCAGCCGGCGGTAAGCCACGCCCTGGGACGGTTGCGCGATCGTCTCGAGGACCCGCTATTCGTGCGCCAGGGGGCGCGCATGGTGCCCACCAGCCGGGCCCGTGCCATGGTTACCCCAGTGCGGCATGCCCTGGGCGGGTTGCAGCGTTGCCTCAGCGACGAGGGCGGCTTCGATGTGGCCGACGCCGAGCGGACGTTCGTGGTGGGGCTGCGTGACGGGCTGGAAGGGTGCCTGCTGCCGCCGCTCACCGCCGGCATTCTCGAGGAGGCCCCCGGCGTGCGGTTGCAGTCGATGACCGTGGCGCGCCGGCAGCTGGCCACCGAGCTGGCCAGCGGTCGGCTGGATCTGGCCGCCGACGTGTTGCTGCCGCTGCCGGACGCCATCGAACACCGTCCGGTGATGAGCGGGCCGCTGGTGGTGATCATGCGGCCGGGCCATCCGCTGACCGGGAAGCTGGATCTGCCGGCCTATCTGGCGGCCCAGCACGTGTTGGTGTCCTCGCGGCGCGAAGGGCCGGGCATGGAGGATTTCGGTCTTTCCCGCCTTGGCTACCGGCGCAATATCCGCTTGCGCTGCCAGCACCACATGGCGGCACTGTCCACGGTCATGGGGTCGGATCTGCTGCTCACCCTGCCGGGCTTGTTGGCGCGCCAACTGGCCCCCCCGGGCAGCCAGGTGGAGCCGCTGCCCGCCGATGTGCCAGGGTTGGAACTGCACCTCTATTGGCATCGGGATCAGAGCGCCGATCCGGGCCATACCTGGCTGCGGCAAAGGGTCATGGCGATGCTGGCGGACCAGCAGAGTGAGCCTTGCTAAGCCACCTTACTGACGCTTTCCTCACGTTTACCCAATTCGCCTTATTGCATACCGACAGGGTACGGGAGCAGTCTCTTGCGTTGTGACGAACGTCACATTTTTGGGTTGTGATAATAAAAGCGCCTTGGGGATAGCAGCATGGGAAGGTTCCGAGAGTTCGGGCTGGTGGACTGGTCGATGGTGATACGCCGCGCAGTGCTGATACTGGTGCTGGGCGCCTTGGCCTGCGCGGTGGCGGTGGCCGTCGGCGGCTGACGTCTACGGCAGCACGTCGGTGAACGCCGGGTTCACCGCCACATCGACGTCCCGCGCCTGCACAGGCTCGCCACAGTGGGCGCAGGTCAGCCGTGCCTGCAGGCGGTGCCCGCATTGGTGGTGCCTGTGGAACAGTGGGGCGCCGCGCTCGTCAGCCAGGTGGCGATCACCCCATTGCACCAGATGCAAAATGACCGGATGCAGCTCGCGACCCCGTTCCGTAAGCCGGTATTCCTCTCTCCGTGGCCGTTCCTGATACACCCGTTTCTCCAGTACTGAGTGCGTCACCAGCTTGGCCAGCCGGTCGCTGAGCACATGGCGTGTCACGCCCAGCCGGGTTTGGAAGGTCTCGAATCGGCGCACCCCCAAAAAGGCGTCACGTAACACCAGGAGCGTCCAGCGGTCGCCCACCACGGCCAGTGTGCGGGCCAGGGAGCAGGGTTGTTGATCCAGTTCTTGCCAGCGCATTCGCGGTGTCCTCGTGGTCGTTGGGCAGCGATGTCAGTCTAACCGGTTGACAGGTTCTAAAAAAGAACTGACTATCAGCTCAAGGGTTCCAAAAAGGAACTGACGTTGATAACGCACAAAGAAGGACACCGCCATGACCGCCCCCGCGATTCTCGTGGTCGGCGCCGGTGACGCCACCGGCGGCGCCATCGCCCGACGCTTTGCCCGTGAAGGTTTCACCGCCTGTGTCACCCGCCGCACCGAGGACGCCCTGGCGCCGCTGGTCGAGCGCATTGAAGAAGAGGGAGGCCGGGCGCGCGGGTTCGGCTGCGATGCACGCGATGAAGATCAAATGCGCGCCCTGGTGGACACCATCGAAGTGGAAGTGGGGCCGCTGGAAGTCGTGGTCTTCAATATCGGTGCTAATGTGAACTTTCCGATCCGCGAGACCACCGCGCGGGTTTACCGAAAGGTGTGGGAAATGGCCGCGTTCGCGGGTTTTCTCACCGGCCGCGAGGCAGCGCGGGTGATGGTGCCGCGCGGTCGTGGCACTATCCTGTTCACTGGCGCCACCGCGTCGCTGCGTGGCGGCCGAGGCTTTTCCGCCTTTGCCGGCGCCAAGTTCGCGCTGCGGGCGCTGGCTCAGAGCCTGGCCCGGGAGCTGGGGCCGGAGGGTATTCATGTCGCTCACCCGGTGATTGACGGTGCCATCGATACCGCCTTTATTCGCGACAATTTTCCCGAGCGTTACGCGCTCAAGGACCGCGACGGCATTCTCGACCCCGAGCACATCGCCGACGCCTATTGGATGCTGCATCAGCAGCCCCGTGATACCTGGACCCACGAGCTGGACCTGCGGCCGTGGATGGAAACCTTCTGATCAAAACCGTTAATGAATGGAGAGCCGCCAATGAGCAGTGAACTGGAATTCTTCTTCGACGTTGGCAGCCCCGCGTCCTATCTGGCCTGGACTCAAGTGTCGGGCCTTGGCCGCCGCACCGGGGCCACCGTGCATTACCGGCCCATGTTGCTGGGCGGTGTCTTCAAGGCCACCGGTAACGCCTCGCCGGCGGCGGTGCCCGCCAAGGGGCGCTACAGCGGCCAGGACATGCAACGCTTCGCGCGCCGCTATGGCGTCACCCTGACCATGAACCCGCACTTTCCGGTGAATACTCTGATGGCCATGCGGCTGGCCACCGCCGCCGTCGACAGCGACCAGCGCGACACCGTGCTGGCCGCCCTTTTCGAAGGACTGTGGCTGCGAGAGAAGGACCTGGCCGACGTTGACGTGCTCGGCCGTACCCTGGCTGACGCCGGGCTGGATCCGCAAGACTGGGCGGCCCGCGCCCAGGATCAAGCGGTCAAGGACCGCCTCAAGGCGACCACCGAAGAGGCGGTCGCGCGCGGCGTTTTCGGCGCGCCCACCTTCTTCGTCGGTGATGAGATGTTCTTCGGCCAGGACCGCCTCGACTTCGTCGAGGAAGCCCTGCAAAGGTAGGTCGGGTTAGCGAAGCGTAACCCGACGACAGGCTAGGGGGGTCAGGACAGCGCCTGCTCCATGAACGGCGGCAGCACCAGGGCGGCCTTATGGATGTCGGCGCTGTAATAGCGGGTCTCGAACCCCTTGCCGGTGGCGTCCGCCTGGCGGAACCCGGCCACATCGTGGTTTTTGCCCGCCAGGGTGCAGCTCCACCAGCCGCTCGGATACACCGGCTGCGGGAAAGGCAGGGTGCGGGTGTGGCTGAAGCCCGCTTCGCGCATATTGGCGTGCAGGTCGCGGATGATCGTGTCGCTGTGCAGCAACGGTGATTCGGATTGCTGCACCAGCACGCCGCCGTCGGCCAGCGCGCGGTGGCAGTGACGGAAGAATTCCGCTTTGAACAGACCCTCCGCCGGGCCCACCGGGTCGGTGGAGTCGACGATAATGACGTCGAAGCGGCCCGCCTCGCACGCCTGCATGAATTTCACGCCGTCCTCGAAGCGCAATTCCGCCCGCTCGTCCCCGTTGGATTCGCACAGCTCCGGGAAGTACTTCTCGGAAAAGCGCGTTACCTGCTCGTCGATATCGATCTGCACGGCGCTGGCCACTTCGCCGTGGCGCAGCACTTCACGCAGGGTGCCGCAGTCACCACCGCCGATGATCAGCACATTGCGCGGCGCCGCGTGGCTGAACAGTGCCGGGTGGGCCATCATCTCGTGGTAGAGAAAATTGTCCCGGGTGGTGAGCATGGTGGCGCCGTCAATGGTCATCAGATAGCCAAAGGTATCGGTGTCCCACATCTCGATGTGTTGGTAGTCGGTCTGCACCGATTCCAGCTTTCGTTTCAGGCGCAGGCCGAAGGCGGTGCCGGCGGAGTCGAAATGCTCGATGAACCAGTTGTCTTTTTCGGAGCTCATAAAGGGGTGTCCGGTTAAGGCTTCACAGAAAGCCGCTATTGTAAGCGTTCGGCGTCAATGTAGAAGCGTCGGGGCGCCGTCGCCGCGCAACTATTTTTGTCCGCCGGCGGCCCCGGCAGGCATAATGCGGCAAAGCACGCAGCCGCCAAGGAATCGCCCATGACCCAGCCCCAGAGCCCGTTTGACGCCATTTACAATGTGCAGCGCTGGGGTGATGGCTATTTCCGTATCGGCAAGGACGGCCATCTGCATGTCCGCCCGCAGGGCGATCAGGGCGGTGAGGCGACCCTGGAAGCGGTGCTGCAGGCGTGCCGCGCCGCCGGGCTGCGCACCCCGGTGCTGGCCCGCTTCTCGGGCATCCTGCGCGACCGGGTGCGGCGGCTGTCCGGCGCCTTCCGCGGCGCCATCGGCGAGCAGGATTATCAGGGCCGCTACACCCCGGTGTATCCGATCAAGGTCAACCAGCAGCGGCGTGTGGTGCATGAGATTCTGCGCGCCCGGGAGGAGGGCGAGCCGGTGGGTCTGGAGGCCGGTTCCAAGCCGGAGCTGCTGGCGGTGCTGGCGCTCTCCAATCCCGGCGATGTGGTGGTCTGCAACGGTTACAAGGACCGTGAATACCTGCGCCTGGCGCTGATGGGTGAAAAGCTTGGCTTCCAGGTGCAGATCGTGGTGGAGAAGCTGTCCGAACTGCCGATGCTGCTGGAAGAAGCGCGGGCGCTTGAGGTGTCGCCGCGCATCGGCCTGCGTGTACGCCTGATGAGTATCGGTAAGGGCAACTGGCAGAATACCGGCGGCGAAAAATCCAAATTCGGTTTGAGCGCGCCGCAGCTGATCGAGGCGGTGGAGCACTGCCGGCGCGCGGGCAAGCTCGACTGCGTGCGCATGCTGCATTTCCACCTGGGCTCGCAGATCGCCAATATTCAAGACATCAAGGCGGGCATGCGCGAAGCGGCCCGCTACTATGTGGAGCTGCGTCAGCTCGGTGCCGCCCTCGATACCGTGGATGTGGGCGGCGGCCTGGGCGTCGACTACGAAGGCACCCACTCCCGGTCCTACTGTTCGATGAACTACAACCTCGCGGATTACGCCTGGCACATCGTTCATACCCTGAGCGAGCAGTGCCGCCGCAGTGACGTACCCGAGCCGCATCTGATCTCCGAATCCGGGCGCGCGCTCACCGCCCACCATGCGGTGCTGTTGGTGAACATCACCGATGAGGAGCGTCAGGCCCCGGCGCCGGTGGCCGCCCCCGGCGACAGCGACTGCGTGGAACTGCATGAACTCTGGCGTCTTAACCAAGTGCTCGCCGGCGATCATCCCAACCTGCTGGAGTTGCACCCGGAGCTGCTGGGCGCGTGGCAGGATCTGCACCTGCGTTATCTGAACGGCGAAGTGGATATCCGCGGCCGGGCCCGCGGCGAGCAGCTGTATACCAACGGGCTGCTGGCGCTGCGCGGGCGTCTGGATCCGCGCCGACGTCAGCAGCGTGACCTGCTTGACCGACTGAATGAAATCCTCGCCGACAAGTTGTTCGTGAACTTTTCCGTGTTTCAGTCGGTGCCGGATGTGTGGGGCATTGATCAGGTGTTCCCGGTACTGCCGTTGTCCGGCCTGGATCAACCCGCCACCCGGCGCGGTGTGCTGCAGGACATCACCTGCGATTCCGACGGTCGCATCGACCAGTACGTGGACGGCGAAGGGGTGGAAGCCACCCTGCCGCTCCCGGAAGCGCTTAACGGGCACCTGGGTATTTTCATGGTCGGGGCCTACCAGGAAATTCTCGGCGATATGCACAACCTGTTCGGCGACACCGACTCGGTGGATGTGAATCTCAACGAGGGCGGCGACATCGAGCTGACGCACGCGATTCAGGGCGACACCGTGAGCTCGGTGCTGCGTTATGTGAATTTTGATCCGGAACGGTTACTGGCGACCCTGGAAACCCGCTGCCAGCAATCCCAACTTCACGACGATGAGCGCCAGCGCTTCCTCGGCGAAATCCGGGACGGTCTGGCCGGCTACACTTACTTGGAATAACAGCATGGACGATCAGAAACGGGCCCGTCAGCAGGCCGCCCTGGCACGTCTGGATCGCTTCAGCCGGTTCACGGATTCCAGTATTCGTATTCCTTTTACCCGGTTCGAATTGGGCGCTGAGGCGCTGATCGGTCTGGTGCCGGTGATTGGCGACGCCGCCGGGCTGGTGCTTTCCAGCTATGTGCTTGTAGAAGCACAACGGGCCGGCGTCAGCGGCGCCACCAAGCGCCGTATGCTGCGTAACATGCTGGTGGACTTCGTCGGCGGCCTGGTGCCGGTGGTCGGCGATGCGTTCGACGCCATTTTCAAAGCCAACACCCGCAATACCCGCCTGGTGCGTCAGGATCTACTCAAACAATTGGGCGCCGAGCCGGCCCGGCGATTCCCCTGGGGTACCCTGGTGGGCCTGTCGCTCCTGTTCGGCGTGATCACCGCCGCCGGTGTGGCGCTGCTCGGCTGATCCGGGCACCGGCGTGACGTTCCCGTGAATCGCTCCGTCGCAGGTAAAAAGCTGTAATAAGAGGCTGCTATTCTCAAATGGGGGGCTGATACTGGGGAACGATTAGAAGGCCCGCCAAAGACGGCCTCTCAATCTGGGAACGCACCGTACGATTTCGAGCGACGCTTGCCAAAGGAGCTCCGGATGACCACCTCATCTCCTTCCCAGGAATCGGCAGCCCTGGATCAGCAGGACCGTATCAACCCGGTCGTTTTTTACGGTTCCGGCCTGGCCATTCTCCTGTTCGCCCTGTGGGCGATGTTTTTCACCGAAGCCGCCGGCACCGTGATCTATGCCGTGCTGGCCTGGATATCCAACAGCTTCGGTTGGTTCTACTTTCTCGCCGTGGTGTCCTACCTGGTGTTCGTGATCGCCATCGCCTGTTCGCGCTATGGCTCGATCAAACTGGGGCCGGACCATTCCGAACCGGAATTCAATATCGTTACCTGGGCGGCGATGCTGTTCTCCGCGGGCATCGGTATTGATCTGATTTTTTATTGCATCGTCGAGCCGGTGACGCAGTTCATGGAGCCGCCGGTGGGCGCCGGCGGCTCCGTCGAGGCCGCCCGCGAAGCCATGCAGTTGACCTTCCTGCACTGGGGGCTGTCCGGTTGGGGCATCTATACCCTGGTGGGCATGTCGCTGGCGTTCTTCAGTTACCGGCACGGTTTGCCGCTGACCATCCGTTCCGCGCTCTATCCGATCTTCGGTAAACGTATCTACGGTGGCATCGGCAATACCGTGGACATCGCGGCGGTGCTGGGCACCGTGTTTGGTGTCGCCACCAGTCTGGGTATCGGCATTATTCAGCTCAACTTCGGCCTCAACTACATGTTCGGCATTCCCGAAAGCACGCTGACCCAGGCGCTACTGGCGGTGGGGATTGTGGTGTTCGCCGCCATTTCCGCCGCCACCGGGGTGGAGAAAGGGATTCGCCGCTTGTCGGAATTCAACATGCTGCTGGCCGTCGTGCTGGTGCTGTTCGTGCTGATCGCCGGCGACACCCGCTTCCTGCTGGACGCCTTCGTAATGAACGTGGGCGACTATATTGCCAACTTCATTCCCATGTCGTTTGACACCTACGCGTTTGATCCGCCGCAGGATTGGCTCAACGCCTGGACGGTGT
>JBFJUC010000044.1:0-13547 GCA_041624875.1 Alcanivorax sp. | reverse complement strand
GCCGTTGAGGTAGACCTTGCCGTTCGCCATGAGCGGCCTCTAGCTGAACAATCCTTTAAAGAACAATACGACGTGGTCCCAGATCTTGGCAAAGAAGCCGGCTTCTTCCACGTTTTCCAGCGCCACCAGCGGTCGTTGCGCCACGGTTTCGTCGGCCAGCGTCACCGTCAGGGTGCCGTACTGGTCGCCTTCGCGGATCGGCGCGCGCAACTCCGGACGGATCGACATGGAGGCCTTCAACTGGTCCTGGCTGTCCTTGGGCACGGTGAGAATCAGGTCCTCCTTCAGGCCCAGGCGCACCTGGTTGGCGGCGCCCATCCAGACGTCCGGCGTGTCGAGGACATCGCCGGCGCCGTAGCCTTCGTAGGTTTCATAGAAGCGGAAGCCATAGCTGAGCAGCTTCTGGGACTCGCGCGCCCGCGCCGCCTCGGAATCGGTGCCCATCACCACCGCGATCAGGCGCATGCCGTCCTGCTTGGCGGAAGACACCAGGCAGTAGCCGGCTTCTTCAGTGTGGCCGGTTTTCAGACCGTCGACGCTGTCGTCCCGCCACAGCAGCAGATTGCGGTTGTGCTGGGTAATGCCGTTGTAGGTGAATTCCTTTTGGGCGTAGAGATCATAGTGTTCCGGGAAGTCGCGGATGATGGCGCGCGCCAGAATCGCCAGATCGTGGGCGGTGGTGTAGTGGTTCTCCGCCGGCCAGCCGGTGGCGTTCATGAAGTGGGTGTGGTCCATGCCCAGCTCGCGGGCCTGGTTGTTCATCAGGTCGGCGAAGGCGTCCTCGGAGCCGGCGATATATTCGGCCATGGCGACGCTGGCGTCGTTGCCGGATTGAATCACGATGCCTTTGAGCAAATCGCCCACCGACACCCGGGTACCCTCCTGAACGAACATACGGGAACCGCCCATGCGCCAGGCCTGAACGCTGATCGGCACCATGTCTTGTTCGGAGAGGTTGCCGGCCTGGATTTCTTTCTCCGCCAGGTAGGCGGTCATCATCTTGGTAAGGCTGGCCGGCGGCAGCTCCTGCTTGGCGTTGTGTTCGACGATCACCTGGCCGCTTTTGGCGTCCATCAGTAGATAGCCGCGCGCGTCCACGTCGGGGGCGCGGGGAATCAGGCTGTTGGCGGCGGTCAGCGGTGCCAGGGTGAGCAGGGAAAGACAGACGAGCACCCGGAACAGCAGGGTTTGCGGGGAACGGTTTTGAGTCATCATTTCAGCCTTACGGGCGGATCAGTTCACGGGGATGGGTGGGGTGAAGCCCGCCTGGCTTATTGCCTGACGGGCCCGGTCGCGGGCCTCGTTGCTGGTAAACGGGCCCAGCCAAACTTTGTACAGAGCACTGCTTTGCGGCTGTCGCACCGACACCGGCAGTTTCAGTTCGTCGCGCAGCGCGCGCTCCAGGTTGCGGGCGCTGTCCAGGGCCTGGAAGGCACCGGCCTGCAGGTACAGCTTGTCGCCGTCGGTCGCCTTGGCCGTATCCGGCGGCGGACTGTCCACGGCGGCGCGTACGGCGGTGGGCACCGTGCCTTCGCGATTGGGTTTGACCTTTTCGCGCACGGTCAGCGCTTCCACCCGCACGCGGCCGGTGCCCTTGCCTTCGATGCCGAGCCGCGCCGCCGCCGCCCACGACAGGTCGATAATGCGCTCGGAGTGGAACGGGCCACGGTCGTTAACGCGCACCACCAGGCTTTTGCCGTTGTCCAGATTGGTGACCCGAGCGTAGGTGGGCAGCGGCAGGGTCCGGTGGGCGGCGGTGAAGCGATACATATCGAACGGCTCACCGCTGGAGGTGCGATAGCCGTGGAACTTGCGACCGTACCAGGAGGCCAGGCCCACTTCTTCATAGCCGGCGGCGGACTCCATCACCTGGTAGGTCTTGCCCCAGACGCTGTAGGTCTTGGGGTTGCCGTAGGCGCTGAGCGGCTCTTCCTTGGGCACCGGCTCGGGCTGGTTGGCCACGTCCGGGCGTTGCTCCGGGCCGGAATCCATTTTGTGCTCGTAGCGGTCGGAGCCGGGGGCGCCGTTGGCCGGCTTGGGCGTTTGCGCAGGGGGCTCGGTGGGCGCCGGCGCGGTGGCGCAGGCACCCAGGGCAAGCGCCGCGGTGACAATAAAAAGCGCTCTAATCACAGAGATTGGGCCTCCAAGGCATCGGCGATACGGTGGGACAGTTGCAGGACCGCCATGGCGTACAGTTCGCTGTGGTTATAACGGGTGATCACATAAAAGTTGTCGCTTACCAGCCAGAACTCGTGGCCATCGTCGCCGATCAGGTCGAGCATCGCCACGGACGTCTCCGCCGGCAGGTCGAAACAGTAATCGCTGCCCAGGCTATCACCCTCGCAGGACACTGCCACTACGCCGTTCTTCCGGGCCTGCGCCAGGGTGAAGCTTGGCTTGTAACCCTTTTTCACCAGGGCGGTGTAGTCGTCGCCGTCGGCCCGGGCGCGGGCGGCCACCGGCAGGCCGGGCTGCCACTTGTGCGCGGCGAAGTAGCTGGCCACGCTGCCGATGGCGTCCGCTGGGCTGTTGACCAGGTCGATCACGTCGTCGCCATCGAAATCCACCGCGTAGGCCTGGTAGCTGGTGGGAATGAACTGCGGGAAGCCCATCGCGCCGGCGTAGGAGCCGGTAATGGTGCTGGCGTCGATGTGCGCGTCGCGCTCCATTTCGAACAGCGCCACCAGCTGTTTGCGGAAAAACGACGCTCGTGGCGGGTAGTCGAAGCCCAGCGTGGCCAGGGCGTCGAGCACCCGGTAGTTGCCTTTGTGGCGGCCGTAACGGGTCTCCACGCCGATGATGGCGAGAATGATCTCGCGGGGCACGTCGTACTTCCGCTCGGCGCGGGCCAGGGTGTCGGCGTGCTCGCGGGCGAACTGAACGCCCTGTTCCACCCGCGAATCCTGCAGGAAGATGCGGCCGTACTCGGCCCAGGTGAGCGACTTTTCCGCCGGCCGGGCGATGGCTTCAAGGATGCTCTCCTGGCGTTTGGCGTCGGCCAGCAGGCCGCGCACCCGGTCGGTATCGAAGCCCCGTTCGCCCAGTGCCTCAATCACCGCGCCGGCTTCCGGATGTTCCGCGTAATTGCTGGTTTTGGTGGTCTCGGCCAGGGCGGCGCCGTTCAAAAACGCGCTCGCCAGGCTCGCCCGCAATACAACCGACAATCCTTTTTTCACCAACGTTCTCCTTTAATACGTCATCAAACGGCGATGGGTGTGAATCGACATCAGCATGCCGAAGCTGGCCATCAGAGTTACGATCGAGGTGCCACCATAGCTCACCAGCGGTAAGGGTACGCCCACCACCGGTAAGAGTCCGGACACCATGCCGACGTTCACAAAAATATAAATAAAAAACGTCATGGTCAGCGCGGCCGCCAGTAGCCTTGAGAAGGTTTCCTGGGCCTGCCAACTGATAAAAAAGCCGCGCCCGACGATCACCAGATAGATGGAAATCAGCAGCACGAAGCCGATCAGGCCGAACTCCTCGCCGAGTACGGCAAGAATGAAATCGGTGGAGGACTCGGGCAGAAAATCCAGCCGCGACTGGGTGCCGTCCAGCCAGCCCTTGCCGGTGACGCCGCCGGAACCGATCGCGGTTTTCGACTGAATAATGTTCCAGCCCGCGCCGCGCGGGTCCGCTTCCGGGTTGAGGAAGGTGTCCACCCGGCTGCGCTGATAGTCGTGCAGAACGAAGAAATACATCAGCGGCGCGGCGATCACCAGCACCAGCACCGCCAGGCTGATCAGCCGCCAGGACAGCCCGGCCATGAACAACACCACCAGGCCGGCCGCGGCGATCAGGATCGAGGTGCCCAGATCCGGCTGCACCGCGATCATCACCACCGGCAGGAAAATCAGGCCCAGCGCCGCCAGCACGTCCAGCTTGGTCGGCGGCAGATTCCGCTCACTGAAGAACCAGGCCACCATCGCCGGCACCGCCAGTTTCATCAGCTCGGCGGGCTGGAAACGGCCGATGCCGGGCAATGTCAGCCAACGGGTGGCGCCCTTGGCCTCGGTGCCTACCAGCACCACCAGCGCCAGCAAGACCACGCCCAGGCCGTAGATCACTGGTGTCCAGAAGCGATAGCTGCGCGGCGGTATCTGCGCCAGCACCAGCAGTATCAGAAAGCCGGCGCCCAGGCGGATCACCTGGCGCACCACCAGGTTCAGGTCGCCGCCACCGGCGCTGTAAAGCACGCTGAGCCCGCCCAGCACCAGAAGCAGCAGCGCCGCCAGCAAGGGCGCGTCCAGGTGCAGGCGAGACGACAGCTTGGTGCCCAGGCCGCCGCCCAGGGGCATCTGACGCTGGTATTCCCGTACGCTCATGGGGTGCCTCCTGGGGGCATGCCGGCGGTTTGCGTTTGCGGGACGCGGTTCAGCGGCGGTGGCACCGCCAGCTCGCCGTTGTCGTTGAGCAGCCAGGCGTCCATCACCTGGCGCGCCACCGGGCCGGCGGTGGAGCCGCCATGGCGGCCGTTTTCCACCAGCACCGCCACCGCGATGGCGGGGTCTTCCACTGGCGCGAACGCGATAATCAGAGCGTGGTCGAGCAGCCGTTCCGCCAACTCTTCCTCGTTGTAGGTTTCTTCCTGGCCTACCGAAAACACCTGGGACGTACCGGTTTTAGCGCCCATCCGATAGGGGGTCCCCTCGGCCATTACACGGGCGGTGCCGCGATCTCCGTGGACCACATCCGCCATGGTGTCTTCCATGCGCTGCCAGTTCTCCGTGGTTTGCAGGGTGATGTCCGGCCTCGGCGGCACGCGCAGGGCGTCGGCGGCCAGGGTGGGCGTTACCTGCTTGCCGTGATGCGCCAGAATCGCGGTGGCGGTGGCCAGTTGCAGCGGGGTGGCCAGCATAAAGCCCTGGCCGATGCTGGCGTTGATGGTGTCGCCGTGGTACCAGGTGGCGCCGCGCGCCGCGCGCTTCCACTGCTTGGAAGGCAACAGGCCGGCGGACTCGTTGAGCAGATCAATGCCGGTGGGCTGACCCAGCGAAAAATCGCTCAGGAAATCGTGCATGCGGGCGATGCCCAGCTTGAAGCCCAGGTCGTAGAAATAGGTGTCGCAGGATTGCACCACCGCTTTGTGCAGGTCCACATGGCCGTGCCCCCAGCGTTTCCAGTCCCGGTAGCGATGGGGGTTGTCCTCCAGCTGGTAGTAGCCGGGATCGAAGATGGTGCGCCGCCAGTCGGTGACCCCGGCATCCAGGCCCGCCAGCCCGATAAACGGCTTCACCGTGGAACCGGGCGGGTAGCGCCCCTGCAATGCCCGATTAAACAGCGGATTGTCCCGGTCTTCCCGGTAACGAGCGTAGTCCTGGTGGGAAATACCGTTCACGAACAGGTTGGGGTCGAACACCGGGCGGCTGACGAACGCCAGTACGCTGCCGTCGCGCGGGTCGATGGCCACCACCGCGCCGCGTCGATCGCCGAGGGCGTCGTTGGCGGCGCGCTGCACGTCGATATCGAGGGTCAGGCGCAGGTTTTCACCGGGCACCGGCGGCTTTTGCTCCAGCACGCGCAATATCCGGCCGCGGGCGTTGGTTTCCACCTGCCGGTAGCCCACCTGGCCGTGCAGGCGGTTCTCATAGTAGCGCTCCACGCCGCTGCGACCGTAGTAGTGGGTGCCGGCGTAATCACTCTGTTCGGTGAGGGTCATGGCGTCCAGGTCTTCCGCGTTGAGCCGGTTCACGTAGCCCAGCACATGGGAAAACAGCTTGCCGTGGGGGTAGTGGCGCACCGGGTTGGCGGCCACGCGCACGCCCGGCAACCGGTGCTGGTTCACCGTGATGCGGGCGATCTCTTCCTCGCTGAGGCGCCCGCGCAGGGGGATCGGGTCCCAGGGGCGGCGCGGTCCCTGCAGGCGCTTGTTGAAGCGCTCGATATCGTCGCTTTCCAGCGGCACCAATTGATGGATCTCACGCAGGGTGCGCTGCAGGTCCGGAATTTGCTCGACGATCACCTCCACGGTGAAGTCCGGACGGTTGGCGGCGAGAATTTCGCCGTGGCGGTCGGTGATCAGCCCGCGTGGCGGCGGCACCGCTTGGGTCTGCACCCGGTTTTCATCGCTGAGCGTGGTATAGCGGCTGTGCTGGAAAATCTGCAACCAGGCCATGCGCCCCACCAGCCCCACGGTCAACAGGGTGACCAGAATGGCGCTCACCAGCAGGCGGAAGCTGAAAATCCGCTGCTCGTGGTGGTGGTCTTTTAGGGTCAGAGGTCGGCGCATTGGGCCCTGATAGTCGGTGGTTCAGCGATGATACGGATGGCCGGCCAGCAGCGTCCAGCCGCGATACAACTGCTCGGCGAGCAGCACCCGCACCAGCGGGTGCGGCAGGGTCAGCGGTGACAGGGACCAGCGCTCATGGGCGGCGGTGGACACCCGCGGGCAAAGGCCGTCCGGCCCGCCCACCAGCACCACCAGGTCCTGGCCCAGATCCTTCAAGGTGCCCAGGCGCTCGCTGAGCTGTTCGGTGGACAGCGCGCGGCCACCCACCTCCAAGGCCACCTGATGAGCGCCGGGGTATTTGGTCAGGCGTTTCTCCAGCGCTTCGCCTTCGGCGCGCACCAGAGCGGCGGTATCCCCCTTGCCTCTCTTAGGCAGCGGAATCTCCTCGAGTTCCAGGCGCATGTCCGGCGGCATCCTTTTTTGATACTCGCCGAAGCCGTGGGTTACCCAGGCAGGCATTTTGCCGCCGACAGCCAGAAGATGAATACGCAAACAATGCACCCGCCGCGCAAGTGAAGGGCAAAGGATCAGTCGCTTTGCGGCGACCGGTCCGGATGGTGCGCCGGGTTCTGCCAGAGGCGCTCCAGATCATAAAATTCCCGGGTCGCCGGCAGCATCAGGTGCACCACCACATCGCCCAGGTCCACCAGTATCCACTCGGCGCCGCGCTCGCCCTCGGTGCCGAGGGGCGTATAGCCGGACTTCTTGGCCTTTTCCATCACCGAATCCGCCAGCGCTTTGACGTGGCGGCTGGAGGTGCCACTGGCGATCACCATGTCGTCGGCCACGCTGGTGACGGCGCGCACATCCAGGCTGGTAATGTTCTTGGCTTTCATTTCTTCCAGGGCTTCGAGCACCAGATCCAGCAAAGGGGGTTGAGAACTCATGGGGCCTCGTTGTGTGCGTGACGGGTTGTGTGAAGAGTGTCGGCATTATACAGGCCCAGGCGTTGGATATGGGCCAGCACCGCCGGTGTCAGGTGATAATCCGCGCCATCGTGTTGCAGGGCGCGGCGGATATCGGTGGCGGCCACCGCCATTTCCGGACGGCGCAGCATTAACCGGCGCCCGGCCGGAAGGCGCCGCAGCAACCTCGCCGGCGCTTGCGGAAAAGCACGTTGCACCGCCAGCGGCGCCGGTGGGCTGTGCGGGCGGGGCACCACCGCCAGATGGCAGAGGGCGGGAAATTCCCGCCAGCGGTGCCAGCGGTGCAGGCCGGAGAAACTGTCCGCGCCCACCACGAACACCAGCGGGCGCGTGCCGATCAGCCGTTTGTAGTGTTTCAGGGTGGCGAGCGTGTAGGACGGACCCATGGCGCGGCGCAGCTCCCAGTCGTCGGCCACCAGCTGCCGGTATCCGGCGCAGGCCCGGCGTACCATGGCCAGCCGCTGCTCACCGTTGGCCAGTGGCTGCGGCCGGTGGGGCGGCACCGCGTTGGGCAGCATATGCACCGGCGCCTCGCCGAGCGCCCGGGATACCGCCAGGGCGGCCTGCAGATGGGCACGGTGAATCGGGTCGAAAGTGCCGCCGAACAGGATCAAAGGAAGATCGGACGCGGAATCACGTCCGAACATGCCCGTCCCCGAGCACCACCCACTTCTGGCTGGTGAGCCCTTCCAGGCCCACCGGGCCGCGCGCGTGGAGCTTGTCCGTGGAGATGCCGATCTCCGCGCCCAGGCCGTACTCGAAGCCGTCGGCGAAACGGGTGGAGGCATTGACCATCACCGAACTGGAATCCACCTCGGCGAGGAAGCGCCGCGCCAGGGTGTAGTTTTCGGTAATGATCGACTCGGTGTGCCCGGAGCTGTAGCGGTGAATGTGCTCCAGCGCCTGGTCCAGGCCGTCCACCAGTTTGATCGCCAGCACCGGCGCCAGGTACTCCTCGGCCCAGTCGGTTTCGGTGGCTTCACCGATGCCCTCCAGCAGTGCGCGGCTGCGCTGGCAACCGCGCAGTTCCACGCCGGCGGCCTGATACTGGGCGGCCAGCGCCGGCAACACGCGCTCGGCGATACCGGCGTGCACCAGCAGGGTTTCCATGGTGTTGCAGGTGCCGTAACGCTGAGTCTTGGCGTTATAGGCCACCTTGATGGCCTTGTCGGCGTCGGCCTGGGCGTCGATGTAGACGTGGCAGTTGCCGTCCAGATGTTTGATGACCGGCACCCGCGCGTCGTTGCTGATGCGCTCGATCAGGCCCTTGCCGCCACGCGGCACGATCACGTCCACCCACTCGGGGTGGGTGATCAGCTCGCCCACGGCGGCGCGGTCGGTGGTCTCAAGCACCTGCACGGCGGTTTCCGGCAGGCCGGCTTCGCGCAGGCCGGTGCGCAGGCACTCGGCGATCGCCTGGTTGGAATCGATCGCCTCGGAGCCACCGCGCAGAATCGCCGCGTTACCGGATTTCAGGCACAGCGCCGCCGCGTCGATGGTAACATTGGGGCGCGATTCATAAATGATGCCGATCACGCCGAGCGGCACGCGCATCTTGCCGACCTGGATGCCCGAGGGCCGGTAGTTGAGATCGGTGATGCCGCCCACCGGGTCGGCCAGGGCGATCACCTGTTCCAGCCCTTCCACCATGCCGTCGAAACGCTCCGGGGTCAGCTCCAGACGGTCCAGCAGCGCCGGCTCCAGGCCGTTGTCCCGGCCCCGGGCCAGGTCGCGCTGGTTGGCGTCGAGGATGGCGCTGCGGTGCGCGCGCAGCGCGCCGGCGATGGCGCTCAGCGCGGCGTTCTTGTCGCCGGCGGTGGCCCGGGCCATGGCCCGGGACGCGCCGCGGGCCTGTTCGCCCACGGTCGCCATGTACTGCTGGATATCCATGTTCTCTGCGATGCCCACTTATTAAACCGTAAAATAATTCGAAGGCGCCTAGTATAGGCGTTTCGCGGCCCCGGGCGAAACCGGCGCTTTCAGGAGACGGAGGCTTCGAGCACGCGCACCATGGGGGTGCCGCGGGTGCGGGGGATGGGCAGGGTGGTGTAGAAGTCCGCCGGGTCGTGGACGCTGAGGGCGTCGAAGCCCTGGTCCAGGAAATGGCGCTCGGTGTCGGCGTCGGAGCGGAAGTGGAACGCCACCTGGCTGCGCGATATGGCGCCCAGCAGGCCGCCCAGGGTTTTCAGCGTGCGGTGGAAGCGCATGTTCGCGTACAGCGGATAGTTGTCGCTCAGATACACGCCCAGCGGAAAACGCCGCAGGCCGGCGGCCAGCCGGCCCCAGAACGGCGTCACGGTGTCCAGATTGAAGTAGTTGATCAACCCTTCGGTGATCACCGCCACCGGCCGGGTCGGGTCCAGGCCGTCGAGCAGGGTGTCGACGCTGTCCGGGCCACCCTCGGCGAGGATGTTCACCGGCGCCACGCGATGGGTCGCGCTGAGAAAGCCCTTGGCGGCCAGCAGGCGGCGTTTGCGGTCGGCCATGTCGGGCAGATCGGCCTCCACATAGGTGATCGACGGAAAGCGTTGCCGGAAGCGGCAGCCGCGCGGTGACAGGCCACAGGCGATTTCCACCACCTGCAAATCCGGGTGCTTGGCGATCAGCGCTTCCAGGCGGGCGTCGATCAGATAGTGGCGCTGCAGTAGGAAGGTGCGGATATTACCGCCCAACACCCGCTTGCCGAGTGCCTCCATGGGGCTCATGGCGCCGTACAGCAGCGCCCCCGAGCGGGTCTGAAAGAACGGCTCGGAGAGGCCGTTGCGTACCCACACCTGGCCGGTATAAAGCGCGGTAAAGCTGATCGAGGAGGTGTCCGGGGCGTGCTTGTCCATGGCTATCCTGCCTGTGGTGGAATCGCAACGCTGAAGGCTAGCAAAGCCGACCCGCCGGCGCCGGGGGCGAAGGGGCCAAAACAGGCGGCGGTTACTTTTCCAGGATCGCCGGCAGCGGCTTGCCGCACAGGCGCATCACCAGGCCGGCGAGAAACTGCCAGGGGTCGCCGGGCCCCATGCCTTTGACGGCCTGGTCGGCGCGGATCGCCAGCGCCTGGCACTGATGCAGCTGGCGCGGCGGCATGCGCCCGGCCTGGGCCTGCAGGGCCCGCAGCCTTTGGGGCGGTAAGCGCGGTGGGGCGCCGCCGGTGGCGAGCGCGTCCAGGGCGCGGATTTCCCGGCCCAGGGCCCACAGCACCACCGGCGCTTCCACGCCCTCGGCGCGCAGCGTGCGCAGAATGCGCAGGGCCCGGTTGGCGTCGCCGCCGCTGGTGGCGTCGGTGAGGTCGAAGGGCGTGTAGCGGCTGGAATCGCCCACCGCCTGTTGCACCGTGGTGGCGTCGACGCGACCGTCGCTGGCGAGCAGAGCGAGCTTGTCCACTTCCTGGGCGGCGGCCAGCAGGTTGCCTTCGCTGCGCTGGATCAGCAGTTCCAGGGCGTCGTCGTCGATGGTCAGCTTGAGCCCGGCGAGCCGGTCACGCAGCCAGTGTTGCAATTGCTTGCCTTCCACCGGCCAGATTTCCACCACCGCGCCGACTTTCTCCACCGCCTTTACCCAGGCGCTGTTCCAGTCCTTGCGGCGGTCCAGCCGCGAGCAGCGGATCAGAATCAGAGTGTCGTCGTTGGGGTGGTCGAGCAGGTCACGCAGGATTTGGCTGCCGTTCTTGTCCGGGCGTTTTTCCAGCAGCACCAGCTCGAGAATACGGCGCCCGCCGAACAGGCTCATGCTCTGTGATTCGTTGAGCAGCGCGTTCCAATCGATGCCGGTGTCGGCGCTGAAGCGGTGGCGTTCGTCGAAGCCTTTCCGGCGGGCGGCGGCGCGCAGGGCGTCCAGGCATTCGTCCTGCTGCAGGGGCTCGTCGCCGGCCACCAGATAGACCGGCAGCAGATCGCTTTGCAGGTGCTTGGCCAGTTGCTCCACACGCAGGCGCATGGCGTTCAGCGGCCCCGGCTGTCGATTTTGCGGGCCGCATTGGCCAGCTGATTGATCAGCCGGTAGGCCACGTCGTCGTACAGGTCGTCGCGCACCAGCTCTTCCTCATCGGAGGTGGCGGTGACGTTATCCGGTGAGTAGGCGAAGCTGCGGAGCGCGGAAATGCGCCGTGGTGGGTTGAGCATCGCTTCGGTGTCGCGGTCCACCAGTTGCCAGGTGATTTCATAGCGCAGCTCGCGCTCGGCGGCTCGGCCGCGGGCGTCCACCGCCGCGGTGCGGCTGTCCCAGCGCTCGTCGAGAATCATCACGACGTTCTGCGATTGGCCATGGATCAGCACGCCGCTGGGCTCCAGGGCGTCCTCGAGGGTGTAGCGCAGCCTGGCGCTGGCGCCTTCCAGGGTGATCGATTCCAACTCCGGCGTCGACGTCTGGCCGCGCAATTGCCAGCCGGAGCAGGCCGTCAGCAGCAGGGCGACGGTGAGCAGCAGGACGGTTCGGGCGTGACGTATCACTTGCGGTCTCCGATCAACGTTCAGTTGGCGACAATATTAACCAGTTTGCCCGGCACCACGATCACCTTGCGGATGGTCTTGCCTTCGGTGAAGCGCACCACGTTAGGCTCTTCGCGGGCCAGCGTTTCCACGCTGTCCTTGTCGGCGTTGGCCGGCACGGTCAGTTTGGCGCGTACCTTGCCGTTCACCTGCACCACCATTTCCAGGCTGTCCTTGACCAGGGCGCTTTCGTCCACCGCCGGCCAGGGTGCGTCGATCACCGCCTGGTCATGGCCCAGGGCGTGCCAGAGGGCGTGGGCGGCGTGGGGCACGATCGGTGACAGCAGCAGCACCGCCGCTTCCAGCGCCTCCTGGCGCACCGCGCGGGCCGGGCCGGCATCGCCGCCCTCGTTGAACGAGCGGCTGACTTCGTTGCTCAGCTCCATCACCGCGGCGATGGCGGTGTTAAAGGTGTAGCGGCGGCTGATGTCGTCGCTGACCTTCTGGATAGTTTCGTGGGTTTTGCGGCGCAGGGTTTTGCCGGCGTCGTCCAGGGCGGTTGGGTCCAGCGCCGGTGCGGCACCGCCTTCCACGTGTTCCGCCACCAGCCGCCACAGGCGTTTGATAAACCGGTGGGCGCCTTCCACGCCGGAATCGTTCCATTCCAGGGATTGCTCCGGCGGCGCCGCGAACATCATGAACAGGCGCACGGTGTCGGCGCCGAATTCCTCGATCATCTGTTGAGGGTCCACGGTGTTGCCCTTGGACTTGGACATCTTGGCGCCGTCCTTGAGCACCATGCCTTGGCACAGCAGCCGTTTGAACGGCTCATCGGAATCCACCAGGCCGGTGTCGCGCAGCAGCTTGTGGAAGAAGCGCGCGTACAGCAGGTGCAGGATGGCGTGCTCGATACCGCCCACGTACTGGTCCACCGGCAGCCAGTAATTGGCCCGGGCCGGGTCCAGCATGGCCTGGTCTTCGTCCGGGCAGGTAAAGCGGGCGTAGTACCAGCTTGATTCCATGAAGGTGTCGAAGGTGTCGGTCTCGCGGAACGCGGGCTGGCCCTGGTGTTCGGTTTTGGCCCACGCCGGGTCCGACTTGATCGGCGAGGTGACGCCGTCCATGCGCACGTCCTCGGGCAGCACCACCGGCAGCTCGGCTTCCGGTACCGGCACCTGGGTGCCGTCTTCCAGCGAGCGCATCGGGATCGGTGCGCCCCAGTAGCGCTGCCGGGACACGCCCCAGTCGCGCAGACGGTAGTTCACTTTCTTCTCGCCCAGGCCGCGCTCGGACAGCCAGGCGGCGATGGCTTCGAACGCCTGCTCGGAGGTGAGACCATCGAATTCGCCGCTGTTCACCAGTTTGCCCTTGGCGGTGAAGGCTTCGTTGCCCAGGTCCAGGGTCTCGCCGTGGGCGGGTTCGATCACCTGATTGATCGGCAGATCGTACTTGTGGGCGAATTCGAAGTCGCGTTGGTCGTGGGCGGGCACCGCCATCACCGCGCCGGTGCCGTAGCTCATCAGCACGAAGTTGGCCACCCACACCGGCACGTCCTCGCCGGTGATCGGGTGCCGGGCGTACACGCCGGTGAAGATACCTTTCTTCTCCATGGTGGCGATGTCCGCTTCCGCCACGCCGGCGTGCTGGCATTCGTCCACGAAGGCGGCCACTTCCGGGTCGCGCTCGGCGGTCGCCTTGGCCAACGGGTGCCCGGCGGCCACCGCCATATAGCTGACCCCCATCAGAGTGTCCGGGCGGGTGGTGTAGACGCGCAGCAGCTCGTTGCCCTGCGGGCCTTCGATGGCGAAGTCCAGCTCCACGCCTTCGGAGCGGCCGATCCAGTTTTTCTGCATTGCCTTGACCTGCTCCGGCCAGCCGTCCAGCTGGTCCAGGTCGTTAAGCAGTTCGTCGGCGTAGTCGGTGATTTTAATAAACCACTGGGGAATGTCTTTCTGCTCCACCGGGGTGTCG
>JBFJUC010000043.1:0-13572 GCA_041624875.1 Alcanivorax sp. | reverse complement strand
TGCAGCCGCAGCACCAGGAACTCGTCCTCGCTGAGCTGGCCGGCCAGATAGCGCCGGGTCTGGTCGCGGTACTGAGCTACCCGCTCTTCCAGAAGCCGTTGGTCATAGTCCTGATATACGTACATGATGCCGTTGCGCCGTATTTAATTCGTTGATTTGTAAAGAGTATTTCTCTTTACCACCATGATTTGGCGGGAAATGTAGCAAAGTGGGCTTATACATAAAAGAAATATATTGCTATATCGCTAGTGCCGGGGGCTATGAACCAGCGGCACCGAGGACCATGTTCACCACTACGAACATGCCGATCACGATGGCGATTACGATGACCACGTACACGCCGATATAGTCGCCGGCGCTGCCTTTTTTGAAGTCGCGTTCGCGGTTGCCGCTGCTCTGCACGCCGAAAATCGCCGCCAGCACGCTGTGCAGCACCTGGAAAAAGCCCGGCCGCGGGTCGTCGTCATGGCGGTTGCCGGCCTGGGGGTCGTGTTTGTGTTGCTCGCTCATGGTCACCTCATAGCTCTATATGGGCCCAGCCACGCTTAATCCATAGGGCACTCAGTAATAAAGATGTGATCAGCCTCTGAAACGCCTGGGCCAGCCAGATGCCGAGCAGCCCGTAGCCCAGCACGGGGCCGATGATATAGGCCAGGGGCAGAAAGAAAAACCACTGCACGGCCAACGTCACCACCATCACCGAGCGGGCCGCGCCGGCGCCCAGCAACGCCTGGGTGAAGATGATCGCCACGCCGTCCAGGCAGATCGCCAGACCGGTGATCATCAGCGGCGCGCGGCCCAGGGCCACCAGCTCCGGCTGTTTCAGGAACAAGCCGAGAATCAGGTCCGGCACCAGCCACATGGGCAGGGCGAGCACGAACAGCAGCGTCACCGCCAGCCGGGTCACGTCCCAGCCCCAGCGGTAGGCGTCGTCGGCGTCCCGCCGGCCCAGCGCCTGACCCACCAGCGACGCCGCCGACAGCCCCAGACCTATGGCCGGCAGAATCAGAAACAGGATCAGCGTAATCAGAATATGCGCCACGGCGACCTCATCGGCGCCCACCCGGCCGATGATCCAGAACAGCACGGTCAGCCCGGTGGCGAAGAAAAACTGCTGTACGCCATTGGGCAGGCTGATGCGCAGAATATGGCGCAGGGTGGCAGCGCTGGGCCGGGCGCGCAGAAAGCCGTGTTCACGGGCCGCCCGCCAGGTCTGCAGCAGGTAGAGCGCGCTGCCCAGGTAGAGCGCCAGGCTGGTACCCAGGCCGGCGCCGGCACCGCCGAGCGCCGGCAGGCCCCCGACGCCGAAGATCAGGCCGTAACTGAAAATCACGTTGGCGATATGGGTGATCACCAGGGTGCGCATGTAGACGCCGGAGCGGTTGATGCCGTTCCAGTAGCCCCGGTAGCTGAAATTCATCGCCACCGCCCAGACACTGAGCAGCCGCATGTCGAAATAGTCGCTGCCCACCTCGGCGACCCCGGGGGTGGGGGCGAGGAAGTTCATCATCGGTGCGCTGGCCAGGGCGAACACCAGCGAAATGGGTATCGCGAACGCCAGCCCCAGCACCAGGCCCGCGTTCAGCGGCACCGCGTAGTTGGCCCGGTCCCGCTCGCCCTTGCGGCGCGCTACCATGGCCTGCACCCCGGCGCCCAGGCCAATGACCATGCTGATGGCGATAAAGCTCGCGTAGCCGCCCAGGCCCACGCCGGCCAACGCCTCGCCGCCCAGGCTGCCGACCATGGCGGCGTCCACCAGGTTCATCAGGCTCTGGCTGGCCATGGCCGCCATAATCGGTAGCGCCAGGGCGAGAATGCGCCGGCTGCGGGAAAGGTTAAGCACGCTGGATACTGCCCCACGTTGAGGAAGCGGGCACCTTAGCAGAAAGCCGGAATCGACCCCAGGGCCAGATCACACCCGTTGCGTCACGGCCATTGCAACCGGCGAATACTTGACTAAAATAGTCAGGAAATTCGCAACCGAGAATCGGCATGACCGAACCCCTGATCCGAATCACAGATTCCGCTCAAGAATACCTGCGCGACCTGCTGTCCCGGCAGGACCAGGGCGACATCGGCGTACGCATTTTCGTGGAACGCCCCGGCACGCCCCACGCGGAGTGCTGCATGGCCTATTGCCCCGACGGCGAACAGGAAGAGGGCGACGAGCGCTACCAATACGAAGGGTTCCACGCCTTCGTGGAAGGTAAGAGCGTGCGCTACCTGGAAGACGCGGTGATCGATTTCAAGAAGGACTCCATGGGCGGTCAGCTGACCTTCCGGGCGCCCAAATCCAGGGTGCCGGACATCAGCGCGGACGCCACCCTGGAAGAGCGCATCAACTATGTGCTGTATTCCGAGATCAACCCGAACCTGGCCGCCCACGGCGGCAACGTGCAGTTGCTGGAGCTCACCGAGGACAACGTGGCGATATTGGAATTCGGTGGCGGCTGCCAGGGTTGCTCGGTGGTCGACGTGACCCTCAAGGACGGCGTCGAGCGCACCCTGATGGAACAGCTGCCGGAACTCACCGGCATCCGTGACAAGACCGACCACACCGTCACCGAGAACGCCTACTACCAGTAACGCCTCACCTGCTCTCCGCAACGAAAAGGGCCCTCAACGGGCCCTTTTTTGTGGGGCACACTTTGTAGGCGCGGCCCCTCTGGAGAGCTCAGCGGTCAGCCGCAGCTGGGCGTGCGGCCGGCGGCCTGGGCCTGCTGGTACAGCGGCATGGCCTTGGGGATGCGCGCCTGCAGCCCCTGAATGCGGGTCTGATTGCTGGGGTGGGTGGACAGAAACTCCGGCGGAGAGCCGCCGCTGGCGGCGGCCATGTTCTGCCACAGGTTGACGCTCTGGCGCGGATCAAAGCCCGCTTCCGCCATCAGATCCAGGCCGATTACATCAGCCTCGGCTTCGTGCTTGCGGCTGAACGGCAGCTGAATGCCGTACTGGGCACCGACACCCAGCAACCCCAGCAGGGTTTGCTTCTCGGCGCTGTCGCCACCGGCCAGCGCCGCCACCAGCTGGGTGCCGGTCTGGGTGGCGTATTGGATCGACATGCGTTCGTTGGAGTGCTGGGCCAGCACGTGCCCGACCTCATGGCCGATCACGGCGGCCAACTGGTCCTGGTTATTGGCCACTTTCAGTAGGCCGGTGTGCACGCCGATCTTGCCGCCGGGCAGGGCGAAAGCGTTGGCGCTGTCGTCCTTGAACACGGTCACTTCCCACTGCTGTTCGGAATCCACCACCGCGACGATGGCTTCCGCCACGCATTCCACATAACGGGATTCGGTGGTGCCGGTGACGGTGGGCTGCTGTTCTTTCATCTCACTGTAGGCGGTGGCGCCCATTTGATCCATTTCCGCGGCCGGCAAGAACAGGAACTGCTGGCGGCCCAGGGGGGAAGTGGCGCAAGCGGTCAGAACCAGAACCGCCACCACGGGCAGAGACAGACGTTTCATGCTGGAGCTACTCCTTCGTAAAACTGCTCGAAAATCCGTTCACGGCGTGCGCCCGGTCGCCGGGTGGCGCCGGGCGGCCCAGGGTAACCCTGCGTACCGGGCGCCGCCAGCCAATAGTATCAGGATTCCCAACCCGGGCACGCGGTTATGGCGTGACGCCCTCGGCGGCCAACAAGGCCTGCTTGCGGTCGCGGCCCCAGTGATAGGCGCCGGCGCCACCGGCGCGCGGCACCACCCGGTGGCAGGGTACGAGAACAGCGATGCGGTTGGCGGCCACGGCGCCGCCCACTGCGCGCGCCTGGCTGCCGACGCGGGCGGCGATGTCGGCGTAATCGCTGGTGGTACCGGCGGGCACTTCGAGCAGAGCGCGCCACACGCGCCGTTGGAAGTCGGTGCCGATCAGGTGCAGCGGGCTGCTCCCGGGGGCCTTTAACAACCTTGCGATACCGGCGCCGTCGGTTTGCGTCAGCCGGCAGGCCGGGAAACGTTCCGTCACCTGACGCCGGCCGTCGTCGGCGTCCTCGGCAAAGCTGAGCATCACCAGCCCCCGTTCGGACCAGGCCGCCACCAGGCCCTCGTCGCTGCCGGCCGGGCGGGCCCGGGCAAAGGTCCAGGAAAGAGGGCCGCTGAAGGTTTTGTCCTCCGCCGCCACCACGGGTAGGCCAGTGGTCGCCGACGGTGCGCGTTCACGGCACCAGTCCGCCAGCGCGGCGGCGATCGCCTCGGGTCTGTCCTCCTGCACATAGTGCAGCCCGCGCCCGCAATCAATCACCTCGAGATGCGCGATGCGCTGGCTGAGCCAGGCCACCCGGGTGCGGCTGAGCACCGCGCCGGGGTGGAACTGAAGCAGCAGCATGGGTTGCGGCATGCGTTCCAGCCGCTGCTCGATATCCTGGATCGCGGCCCAGGTTTCGGTGCGCCGGTCGTTGATCGGCAGCTCGCCCGGGAACACCCGGATCGGGTAACGGCTGCGCGCATCCGGGAACGGTGCCCGGTAGGCGGCGAGGACGCTGCGCGGCAGCCGGCGCAGGGTGCTAAAGCGCAGCACCACGTTGACGAACAGGTTTTGCCGCTGCAACAGCCAGTAACTCAGCCGCCGCTGCCGGAACGCGAAGAACAGCGGGCGCGCCGCCGGCGGAAATTCGTGCCAGTCGAAGGTGAAGGGAAAAGTTTCCATGAAACAGAGCGCGCTGACCCGTTCCGGCTGGTGCTGGGCAAGACGAAAACCCAGTGGCCCGCCCCAGTCGTGCAGCACCAGCGTGACGTCGGTGAGGTCGAGCCTGGCGACGAACTCATGCAGAAAGTGATAATGGGTAAGAAAAAGATAATCGAGATCGGGCTTGTCGCTTTTGCCGAAGCCGATCAGGTCCAGTGCCACACAACGGTAGTCAGCGCTCAGCGGCTTGATTACGTTGCGCCACAGATAGCTGCTGGTGAGGTTGCCGTGCAGGAATAACAGAGTCGGACCCTGACCCTCGTCGATGTAGTGAAGGCGGTGACCGTCGACGGTCAGATAGCGCGAAGTGAAGGGGTAATCGGCGAATCCCATGCCATGCGTCCGAGCGGCTTTTCTGGCAAGATGCCACGGCCCCGATGACGACTGCAAGCGTGGACCGGTATGGACAAACCCTTTGTGCGCAAGGATCTGGTGGAAGTAAAGCAAAGCCCGGTGCACGGTCGCGGCCTGTTCGCGCGCGCGCCGATAGCCCGTGACACCGTGCTCGGTGTACTGAAGACGCAAGCCGCGAAAGGCGATGGCCCTTATGTGCTATGGCTGGATGACGAGGGTGACGAACGCTACCGGGTGCTGTGCGACCTGCGTTTCATCAACCACGCCAAGAAGCCCAATGTGGCCTATTACGACGACTTGACGGTGGTGGCCCTGAAGAACATCAAAGCCGGCCAGGAATTGCTGCACGACTACGGTGAAGATTGGTCCTAGAGCCTGTTCTCACTAGAACGGCGCCGGCGCGTAAAACTCCCGCCACAAGCCGGTACCCGGATGGTTAAACGCCAGGCGTTCGGCGTGCAACAGCAAACGGTCGCTGCGGTTGAGAATGTCCGACGGCGCGTACAGATCACAGCCGAGAATCGGATGGCCGATCTCGCGGCAATGCAGACGCAACTGATGGGTGCGGCCGGTGACCGGGCGCAGCGCCAGCCGGGTGGCGTCGCGGTCCGGGTAGCGTGCCAGCACCCGCCAGTGGGTGAGGGCGGGCTTGCCGGTGTCGAAGCATACCTTCTGCAGCGGCCGGTTGGGCCAGTCGGCAATCAGCGGCAACGTCACCTCACCGCTGTCTGCGGCGACCTGCCCGGCGACCACCGCCTGGTACTGTTTTTCCACCTGACGCTTCTGGAACGCCCGGCTGAGGTTGCTTTGCGCCCGGCGGTGCAGGGCGAGCACCATCAGGCCGGAGGTGTCCAGATCGAGTCGGTGCACCAGCCGCAAATCCGGATCGTCTTGCATTAAACGCCGGGTGACGCAGTCGCTGTTTTCCGGCGCGCGACCGGGCACGCTGAGCAAAAAGGCCGGCTTGTTGATCACCAGGATGTCGTTGTCCCGATGAATAACGCCGATCGGTTCTCGGCATTCGGGCACCAAGTAGCGAGGCGGCTGTTCCCCGCGGGTCAGCCGCCGCCTGCCCGGTTCAACCCCAGACCACGTCATGGACATCCTGGTAACGCTGGGCGAAATGCACCGTCATGCCGTCCTTGATGTAGTCGGGCAATTCCTTGTAATCCCGTTCGCAGGCCTTGGGCAGGATCAGCTCGCGGATACCGGCGCGGCGCGCGGCGATGACTTTTTCGCGGATGCCGCCCACCGCCAGTACCTGGCCGGTCAGCGTCAGCTCCCCGGTCATCGCCAGCTTGCGCGGCAGCCGCTTGCCGGTGGCCAGGGACACCAGGGCGGTGGCCATGGTGACCCCGGCGCTGGGGCCGTCCTTGGGCGTGGCCCCCTCGGGAACGTGCAGATGCACGAAGGACTCGTCGAACCAGTCCTCGTCGACACCGAACGCTTTGAGGTGTCCGGCCACATAGCTGTAGGCGATCTCCGCGGATTCCTTCATCACGTCGCCAAGCTGGCCGGTCTGCTTAAAGCCGCGCCGCTGGCTGTGCACGCGGCTCGCTTCCACCGACAGCGTGGCGCCGCCCATGGCGGTCCAGGCCAGCCCGGTCACCACGCCCACGCCGCGCTGGGCCTTTTCCTTCTGGAAGTAGGGCTGGCCGAGGAAATCCTCCAGATTCTTGCCGGTAATACTGATCTTCCTGTCACCGGAGAGCAGCCGCACCGCCGCCTTGCGGATGATTTTATTGAGCTGCTTTTCCAGATTGCGGACACCGGCCTCGCGCGCGTAGCCGTCGGCGATCTGGCGCAGCACGCTGTCGCTGATTTTCAGTTGCGACGGCTTCACGCCGGCCCGTTCCAGGGCACGGGGCCACAGATGGTTGCGGGCGATGTCCACCTTCTCTTCGGTGATGTAACCGCTCAGCCGGATGGTCTCCATGCGATCCAGCAATGGCGCGGGAATAGAGTCCAGCGTATTGGCGGTGCACACGAACAGGCAGTGGCTGAGGTCGAGCCGCTGATCCAGGTAATGGTCGAGGAAATCCTGGTTCTGTTCCGGGTCCAACACCTCCAGCAACGCCGAGGCGGGATCGCCTTGAAACGACTGGCCCAGTTTGTCGATCTCATCAAGCATGATCACCGGGTTGCTGGTGCCGGCATCCTTGAGCGCCTGGGTAAGCTTGCCGGGCATGGCGCCGATGTAGGTGCGGCGATGGCCTTTGATTTCCGCCTCGTCGCGCATGCCGCCCAGGCTCAGCCGATAGAAGCGCCGGCCCAGGGCTTCGCCGATGGATTTGCCGATGCTGGTCTTGCCCACGCCGGGCGGGCCCACCAGCAGCAGAATCGAGCCCTTCACCTCGCCGCGCATGGCGCCCACGGCGAGAAACTCGACGATGCGGTCCTTCACGTCGTTGAGGCCGCTATGGTGGGCCTCCAGGGTGTCGCGCGCGTGATTCAGATCGAGATTGTCGTTGGAGTACTGGCCCCAGGGGACACTGGTGAGCCAGTCCAGATAATTGCGGGTCACCGCGTATTCCGGTGAGCCGGACTCCAGCACATTGAACTTGCGCAGCTCTTCCTCGAAACGCTTACGCACCGCCTCCGGCGGGTGCAGGGCTTCAAGCCGCTCGCGGAATTCGTCCGCGTCGGCGGTGCGGTCGTCTTTCTCCAGGCCCAGCTCCCGCTGGATCACTTTGAGTTGCTCCTTGAGGAAGAACTCGCGCTGATGCGTGCTGATCTTCTCGTTCACTTCCTCGCGGATCTGATTCTGCAGGCGGGCGACTTCCACCTCTTTCTTGACCAGCGTCAGCACACGCTCCATGCGCGCTTTCAACGACACAGTCTCCAGAATGCTCTGCAGCTCGTCACCGCTGGCACTGGTCAGGGAAGCGGCGAAATCGGTCAGCGGCGAAGGATCGCGGGGCGAAAAATTCTGCAGGTAGTGCTTGAGCCCTTCGTTGTACAAGGGATTCAGCGGCAGCAGTTCCTTGATGGTGTTGATGATCGCCATACCGTAGGCGCGTAGGCTGTCATCAAGCTCATCGCGGGAGGTGGGATAGGTCACTTCGGCCATGAACGGACGTTTGCGGCTCAGATAACCCTGCACCTGGAAGCGGGCCAGGCCCTGGGCCACCACCTGTAGCTGCTCGTCCTCATGATTGACCGCATGTACCTTGACCAGACAGCCGTACTCGGGGAAGTCCTCCACGTCCACGTCGTCCGGATCCCGGTCGCCGATGTACACCAGGCCCAGGGCGTGGTGCGGCGTTTGCCCGACGCGCTCAAGGGTGGCGCGCCATTGTTCCTGGTCGAGCAGCAGCGGCTGCACCAGGCCGGGCATGAATGGACGGTCCCGGACCGGGATCAAGTAGACGCGTTGCGGCAAATTCTGATCGGGAAGCGCCAGGGCGCCTTGCGGGGTTCCCTCTTCAACCGTGGTCTGATTTTCTTCCTGACTCATAGGCTCGACTCATTGCAAAGCGGATTAACAATCTGACTCTAAGGTGGCGCCAGTGAGCCGCTTTTCAATCCCGGTCGACGATCAGAAGGTCGGCGCTCAGCGCGCGCGGCGTCTGCGTGCGACGCTCCACCACGCGGGCGTTGAAACGCGCTTTGCAGCGCTCCGCCAGATCGTAGAACGGCGAACGTCCCGGGTCGGCGATGATCACCCGTCGTACGCCCTGGTCCAGGGCGCGCCGGACAAGGTTGAACAGCACCGGCGTGAGCTCATCCCAGAAGCAGATGTCGGCGCCGGTGATCAGGTCCACGTCGGCGAGCCGCTGCTTGGTCAGCCGTTCGAAACGGCAGCGCAGGGTGTCCACCTGAACGCGGTTGAGGGCGGCGTGCAGATCCAGGTAGGGAAACACGTCGGCGTCCGCGTCCACGGCGGTGACTCGGCAGCGGAAGCGTTTGGCGGCGAAGATCGCCAGCGGCCCCCAGCCGCAGCCGATATCCATCAGGTGGCTATCGGCGTTCAGCCGCAGTGGGCCTTTTTCCCGGGTCAGTTGATCCATGATCAGAAAGCTGGAGTTCCACACCTTGTTGCCGTGGATGGTGGGCACATGGTTGGCCCGTTTCAGTTTTCTGATCTCACGGTGGCCGCTGCGCAGCAGGGTGACGCCACGGGTGTGAACCGTATGGGCTTCGCCGCGTTGAATACGCGGAACAGGGGTCGCGGAGGGTGAGGCATCAAGAGGCATGGACGTTTCCGGCGCCGAAAGGGAAAGCGCAAACACTAAGGCGGCGCGGCCGGCGGTTCAAGGCCGACGCGCCGCTATCGGCTCAGCCGTCGATGTCTTTCCAGAAGGCGCGGAAGGCCTCGGCGCTTTCTTCGGGTACTTCCGCCATCGGCACATGGCCGACGCCTTCGAGGATCACCGCGCGGCTGTTGGGCAACTCGCGCTGGAAAACCTCCACATTCTCGACGCTCAGCAGGGCATCTTCGCGGCCCCAAAGAATCAACGTCGGGGCTTCGATTTCCGGTAACACACCGCGACCCTGCAAGCGCATGGCCGGATCCAGGTTGATGTCCTGCCACACCTTCTCCGCCACGTCCGCGTTGGCCGCCTTCTCTTCGCCCATCAAGGTGATGGCGAAACCGGGGATACCCACCGAACGTTCCGTGGCCCAATCCAGGGTGGTGTGGAATTCCTCGGCGCTGTGCGGGATCAGCGGATTGCTGTCCGACTGTTCCAGCACATTGAGAAATTCCGGCGTTTGCAGGGTAATGCCGGCGGAATCCACCAGGCCCAGCGAGCGTAGCCGGCGCGGCTGGCGCCGCGCCATCTCGATGGCGATGGCGCCACCCATGGAGTTGCCCGCCACGTGCACCTGATCCAGCTGCAGGGCGTCCAGCAACTGGAACAGGCGCAGGGCCTGTTCGCTGATCCCGTAATCCATGTCGGTGGTGCGCGGTTCGGTGTCGCCGTGGCCGGGCAGATCGGGGATCACGAAACGATAGTCGCCTTCCAATTCATTGGCGAAACGCACCCAGTTGCGGGAATCAGCGCCGAAGCCGTGGATCAGCAGCACCGCCGGGGCATCGGCGTTGTCCTCCGACTGCAGTACGTGCCAGCGCAGCCCGTCGTCGGTGGCCACGGTGCGCTCTTCTAGCCCGGCGCGCCATTTCTCGAAATCCATGCCTTGGTGATACACCCAGCGTTGACTGCTTTCGCAGCCCGCCAGAAGCGCCAGCGTCGCCACCAGCGTGAGCAGTCGGATGACCATTCCATTTCCTCCGATTTATTATTGTCGCCTTGGAGGGTCAGCTTAGTTGTTCGGTTTCCGTTTGGCACGACCGTGAAGGTCAAATTTTGTTAGCGCGACTTCAGATTCCAGATGCCGGCGCCAATGATCAGCAGCGTGCCCAGCACCGTGGTCAATACCAGGGTCTCGCCCCAGAACAGCCAGCCCAGAAAGGCCGCCCACACCACGGCGGAATAGTTGTACACGCCCACCTGACCCGGCCGCGCCAGCTGGTAGGCGGTGGTCATGGCGAACTGACCGGCGATCGCCACACTGCCGATCGCCAGCAGCCACAACATCTCGGTGCCGGTGGGCATTTGCTGCACCCGCAACAGCAGCAGGGCGGAGAGCAGGGTGGCGAATAGCGAGAAATAGAACACCACCCGGTGTGGCGGCTCGCTGGCCGCCATACGCCGGATACTCACCTTGGCGATGCTCATGATGGCGGCGCCGGCCAGCGCCACCAGCATCACCGGGTCGACCACCCCTTGGTCGGCGCGCAAAATCAGGCCGACGCCGACGAAGCCGAGCAGAATCGCCGCCCAGGTGTGGCCGCTGATGCGGTCGTTGAGCCACAACCAGGCCACCAGGGGCAGGAAAAACGGCACCGTCATCTTTACCAGCACCGCTTCGGCCAGCGGGATATGGGCGATGGTGAAGAAAAAGCAGAACATGGCGGTCACGCCGGTGAAACCGCGAATAAAGTGCAGCCCCAGGTGCCCGGTGCGCAGGTCGCGGATACCGCCGCTGGTCACCAGCACCGGCAATAACACCGTCAGACCGACCAGATTACGGCCGAACACGATCATCTCCACCGGCAGGGTGTCGGCCAGGTGTTTGATCATCGCCGCCATCACCGCTAACAGGCCTTCGCCGAGTACCAGCAGAAGGGCGCCTTTAAAAGGCTGGTCCGGCTTCATGCGTTGATCATCGCCATGGGAGCGTCATCATAGAGGGCGTCCAACGCCGTGGGTGGGGCCGGCATTCTAACGTCGGCGGCGCACCCTGGCCATTTTTAGAAGGAGGGCGCATGCGCTGTTTTATCGGTATTCCGGTGCCGCCGTCGCTGGCGTCGACACTCACCGCCACCCCGGCCCCGGCGCGACCGGTGCCGGCGGGCAATCTGCATTTGACGCTGGCGTTTCTCGGCGAGCGTTCGCCGGCGCAACTGGAACCGCTGATACCGGCGCTCAAGGCCGCCCTGACGCGGCTCCCGGCCTTCACCGTGACGCTCACCACCCTGGATGCCTTTCCCGAACCCGGTGCGCGCGTCTGGGCCGCCCATGCGCGCCGGGAGCCCGCGTTGCTGGACCTGCACCGCCAGATTTGGGATCGGCTCGGCCTGGCCGGCATCGACGCCGAGCCGCGCCGATTCCTGCCCCACGTGACTCTGGCACGCAGCGCGGCCCCCTTGCAGGCCGAGGCCAAGCCCGGCCCCTGGGTACTCCCGGTGCGCTCCGTGATGCTCTACGAGAGCCCACCGGACGGCTACTACCGGGTACTCCAAGACTGGCCCCTACGGAACCACGGCATTTGATCATCGCTGGGGCCTTCCAATGGGCACGTGGGACAAGGGTGATGCCTTCCGGGACCGCTCAAGCCATCCATGGCCGCTGTTAGTTTGGCCGTCCCTGGCCAAACAGCTCCCTCCAGGCCTCACCCTTGTCCCACTCACTTTGCAGCGTCACCGCCACGGGTCAGAAACACCGCGACCGAACCGGCTACGGAGCCACGGCGCGAAGCTTCCCGCTGAAGTGGAAACAACCATAAAAAAGCCCGGCGCGAAGGCCGGGCTTTTCAGGGGGCGGTGATCGCGGGCGATCAGCCTTCCTTCAGGGCGGTTGTGATGTCCACCACGGCGCCCTTGCCGTCGCCGAACAACATCAGGGTGTTGTCCTTGGCGAACAGCGGGTTGGGCAGGCCGGCGAAACCGGGGCTCAGCGAACGCTTCACCACCACCACGGTTTTCGCTTTGTCCACGTTGAGGATCGGCATGCCGTAGATCGGGCTGCCTTTGTCCTCGCGGGCCATCGGGTTGGTCACGTCGTTGGCGCCCAGCACGATGGCCACGTCGGTCTGCTCGAAGGTCGGGTTGATGGTATCCATGTCCTTGAGCTTGTCATAGGACACTTCCGCCTCGGCCAGCAGCACGTTCATGTGCCCGGGCATACGGCCCGCCACCGGGTGGATCGCGTACTCCACCTCGACGCCCAAGCCTTCCAGGGTGTCGGCCATTTCACGCACGGCGTGCTGCGCCTGCGCCATGGCGAGGCCGAAGCCCGGAACGATCACCACGCGCTGCGCGGTTTCCAGCACCATGGCCACTTCCTCGGCGGAGGTGGACTTGATCTTGCCTTCGTAGACTTCGTCCTGGTCCATGGCTTCGCCGGCTTCCGCCATCACACCGAACAGGACGTTGGTGAGGGAGCGGTTCATCGCCTTACACATGATCTGCGTAAGAATCAGACCGGACGCACCCACCAGGGAACCGGTCACGATCAGGGCGCTGTTGCCCATCACGAAGCCGGCGGCGGAGGCGGCGATGCCGGAGTAGGAGTTCAGCAGCGCGATCACCACCGGCATGTCGGCACCACCAATCGGAGATACCAGCAGGATACCGAGAATCGCGGCGGCGATGGCCAGGCCCCAGAATACCGGCTCCACGCCCGGGTTCATCACCAGGTAGGCGATGGCGGCCACGGAGCCAAGCAGCAGGATCGCGTTGACCAGCTTCATGCCCGGGAAGCCCATCGGCTTACCGTCGATCAGTTCCTGCAGCTTGGCGAACGCCACGAAGGAACCGGTCAGGGTGACCGCACCGATCAGAACCGCGATACCGGTGGCGATGATGCCGACGGTGTCCGGGTGCCCACCACGGAAAAACTCCGCGGCGGCCACGGCGAAGGACGCGCCGCCACCGAAACCGTTCAGCAGCGCCACCAGCTGCGGCATGGCGGTCATCTGTACTTTCTTGGCCAGGATGGCGCCAATGATGCCGCCGACGACGACGCCGCCGATGATGATCTCGTAGGTCACAATATCGCGGTGCAGCAGGGTCACCACACAGGCCACGCCCATACCGGCGGCGGCAAGCAGGTTGCCTCGCACGGCGGTCTTCGGCTTGGTCAGACCCTTGATGCCCAGGACGAAGAGTATGGCCGAGATCAGATAGGCGATATCAATCCAGTTATCGGAAATCTGCATGGGTTACTTCCTCTTGAACATCGCCAGCATTCGATTGGTGACCATGAAGCCGCCAATCACGTTGATGGTCGCCAGTACCACGGCGATAAAGCC
>JBFJUC010000042.1:0-13621 GCA_041624875.1 Alcanivorax sp. | reverse complement strand
TCGCTCTACATGGAAATGCTCGAGCAGGCGGTGGAAGCGCTCAAGCGTGGCGAGCAGCCGGACACCGCCAAGCCGCTGTCCGGCGGCCCGGAAGTGAACCTGCGCATTCCGGCGCTGATTCCCGAGGACTATCTGCCCGACGTCTACACCCGCCTGACGCTCTACAAGCGCATCGCCGGCAGCAAGAACGCCGACCAGCTCAAGGAGTTGCAGGTGGAAATGATCGACCGCTTCGGGCTGCTGCCGGACCCGCTCAAGAATCTGTTCCAGGTCACCGAACTGCGCCAGCGCGCGGAGAAGCTCGGCATCACCCGGCTCGACGCCCACGCCCGCGGCGGCAAGCTGGAATTCGCCGAACGCACCCCGGTGGACCCGCTCACCATCGTCAAGCTGGTGCAGTCCGGGCCTAATATCTACAAGCTGGAAGGCGCCAGCACGCTGCGCTTCGAACTGGAATCCGAAACCGCGCAGGAGCGCATCGAAGTGGTGGGCGAAGTACTCGACCGTCTCAGCAACTCGGGCGCCTGAGGCACTTGTGGGAGCGGGCCCAGCCCGCGAAAGGGAGCGAAGAGCGCGTAGGTCGGGTTAGCGCAGCGTAACCCGACGGCCAGGTTTCAGGACGGGCGGTCGGTTTTGCGATCCTCGCAGATGGAAATGATGCCGCTGGCCATAAAGGTGGCCATGCGTTGTTTCACCGCCTCGAAGTCATCCGACCGGCACAGCCCGCCGGATAACTTGTCGATGCGGCCGGTGCGCGCCAGGGTAAGAATCAGCGCGCCGGTGACGAAGTGGTAGCCCCAGAAGATATCTTCTTCCGCCGCGTCGGGCAGGGCCTTCCTCAGTAAGTCGATCAGCCGCAGCACTACCGGATCAAAATGCTGGTCCATCATTTCCGCGCCCCACTCCGGGGTGTTCGCCACCTGGGCGGCGAACGCCGCGTAGTTGCGCCAGCCCTCGCCGCCCTGGATGTACAGGTCCAGGTCGGTGTCCAGGTAGGTGTGCAAAGCGCCCTCCACGGTAGGCTTGCCGCCGCAGGCCCGCTCGTAGTCGTCCAGGGCCCGCATGCGCCGGCTGCTGGTCTCCACGGCGCGGCGCGCGAACACCGCGTCGAACAACTGCTTCTTATCGTCGAAGTAATAGTTGATCAGCGTGTGGTGGACGCCGATGCGTTTGGCCACGTCCTTGAGCGTGACCCCGTAGAGACCGTGCTTGGAAAACAGATACTCGGCGTTATCGAGGATTTTCTCGGTCATTTCCGCGCGACGCTCCGCTTGCGTCGCGCTCTTCTTACCAACCTTGTTTTGGGCAGACATAGTCATCCAATGTAGGTGCAGCCGGCCGGACACCGGCTTGTGTCATTGGCCGTATTCCGATCGCAGCCGCATTTTATCGATCTTTCCGGTGGCCGCCAGCGGCATGGCCGGCACGCGGATCACCGCGTCGGGCAGCCACCATGAAGCCACGCGCCCGCGTAAGGCGTCCAGTATTTCCTGGTCGTCGGCGGGCGCCGCCCCGTTGGTTTCTACGATCAGCAGCGGCCGCTCGCCCCAGCGGATATCGGCCCGCCCGATCACCGCCGCCTGGGAAACGCTGGCCAGAGCACCGACGATCGCTTCGATCTCACCGGGGTTGATCCACTCACCACCAGACTTGATCAGATCCTTGGCGCGGCCGGTGATGATCAGGTTGCCTTGGCCATCAATACGCGCCAGATCGCCGGTGGCGAACCAACCCTGGCGATCGGTGGCGGGCTGATCGTGGCCCAGATAGCGCCCCACCACCGAGGCGCCGCGCACCCACAGGTGGCCTTCGTGATCACGCTGTTCCGCCAGCGCCTCGCCGTGCTCGTCGGTGAGGCGCAAATCCACCCCCATCGCCGGGCGGCCAGCCCAGGCCGCTTGCCGGCCCGGGTCGTCGGGCGGGGTAATAGTACCCAAGGGCGACAGCTCGGTCATGCCCCAGCTGGTCTGCACGGTGACGCCCAAGCGCTGCTCCAGCCTTGCCATCAGCGCCTCGGACATAGGCGCGCCGCCCACCATCAGCCGTTTCAGCGACGGCAGCTCGCCGCCGTGCGCCTCGATGTGGTTCAACAGGCCCAGCCACACCGTGGGCACGCCAGCGGCCACGGTCACCCCCTGTTCGGCAATCAGGCCAGCCAGGCTGGCGCCGTCCAGATGGCGGCCCGGCAACACCAGCCGCGCGCCCACCGCCGGCGCCGCGAACGGCAGACCCCAGGCGTTGGCGTGGAACATGGGCACCGCCGCCAGCACCGTGTCGGCGGCGGTGAGGCCCACCACGTCCGCCTGCAACAGCCGAAGTGTGTGCAGATATCCGGAACGATGGCTGTACATCACGCCCTTGGGCGCCCCCGTGGTGCCGGAGGTGAAACACAGCCCGGAAGCGGTGTTCTCGTCAAAATCGCCCCAGGCCGGATTGGCGCCGGGGGCCACCTGATCCGGGTCCAGCACGCTCATCGAGCGACACGGCGGCCCCTCACCGTCGGCGGGCACGCCGTCGATCACCAGCACCCGCGCCACCGAGGGCGCCAGGGCAAGGATGGTGCGCGCCAACGGCAGCAGGTCGACGCTGACGACAACCACAAGGGCGCCGGACTGTTCCAGCATGGCCGCGCTTTGTTCCGCGGTGACCCGGGGGTTGAGCGTATGACACGCGGCGCCCAGCCCCATGATGCCGTACCAGGCTTCGACATGGGCCTGGCTGTTCCAGGCCAGCGTGGCGACGCGGTCACCGAGCCCCACGCCGAGCCCGGCGAGCAGCGCTGAAACGCGGCCGGCCCGCTCTCTTAGCGAGGCGTAGCCGACCCGTTGCACGGCGCCCTCACCGACGGCGGTGATCACCTCGGCGTGCGGGTGCCATTTCGCGGCGTGGTCGAGAAATTTATCCAGGGTCAGTGCGTAGGGCTGCATGCCGCCGTCCATCATGGGGTCTCCGATTCTCTTGCCGGCAAGATCGGTGCGACGATGCCGGTATTCCAGTTCCAGGGGGTGTCGCCTTGCCGGCGACGGCGCGACACCACCTCTTCGTGCAGCCGGTACTGCGCCGGCAAAAGGGCGTAGGCCACGCGCGGCACTTCGGCGAAGTGCATCCAGGCGCCACCTTCATGCTCTGAATAACGCGGCCAGGCCGGCTGTCGGCGGGCGCACGGCTGGCCGGCGCGGGCGAAGGACGCCCAGTACTCGCCCATCGCCTCGGACATTTCCGCCTCGGCATCGGTGGCCGGAATGGTCGGCCACAATTTGGTGGTGCGCCCGGCGGTGCCGAACACATAGGGCACCTCGGCGGCGTGGAAGGCGTGCAAGCCGAAGGCGCTCGCCGCCGGGTAACCGTGATCAAACAGGTACAGATACGCCGGCACGCCGCGCGCCTCCTGTTTGATCACCAGCCGCTCGGCGGTCCAGCCGTACAGCGCGTCACGGGTGGCGGCGAGCACGCTTTCCTCGCCGCCGTCGGCCGGATACAGGCTTAGGAACCGATCCGTCAGGTCGCCGTAGCGGTGCTCAATGGCGGCCTCGTAAGCGGCGTTGTCGGTGGGCGGCTCCGGGGCCAGGAAACGCAGTGAGCGAATCTCGCCGCTGGTCAGGCCGGCCAGCAGCGGCACCGGCGCCTGCTCGCCCCGGTCGAAGGTATCCACCAGTTGCCGGGGCAGCACCTGGCCGTCGATGGTGCCACTGGGCATAAAGCCGGCATCGGCGGCGGCCTGGCTGAGCGCGGCCGCGTCCATGGCGCGCAGATCGGCCAGAGCCTTGCCACCAAGCCGATGGGCGAGCCGCTCGCCGATCTCCTCGGCGGGCGTCTCGCCGTGCTGCGGCTCCCGCAGAGCCGGGGTGGAAATCATATAAGCACTCTGCGCGATGGCCTTGGCGAACAACCCGCGCGCCCCTGGTGACGCCATCAGGTACATCACGCTGAGCCCGCCGGCGGATTCACCGGCCACGGTGACGTTGTCCGCGTCACCGCCAAACGCGGCGATGTTGTCGCGCACCCATTGCAGCGCGGCGATCTGGTCGAGCAGGCCGTAGTTGCCCGACACTCCCGACGGCGACTCGGCGCTCAGCGCCGGGTGTGCCAGATAGCCGAGCACCCCCAGCCGGTAATTGATCGACACCACCACCAGGCCGCGCCGCGCCATCCGCGCGCCATCGAACATGGGCTCGGCACTGCCGCCGGTGTTCAGCGCGCCGCCGTGGATCCACACCAGCACCGGCGCCCCGCGGGCGTTGTCCGGCGACCAGATATTCAGCGTCAGACAATCCTCGCTGACCGCCGGCAACGCCGGCGCGTAGAGGCTGCCCGGGCGTGAGCGCGGCTGGATGCAGGCGGGCCCGAACGCCAGAGCGTCACGCACCCCGTCCCAGGGCGGCATTGGCGCCGGCGGCCGCCAGCGACGCTCGCCCACCGGCGGCAAGGCATAAGGAATGCCCTTGAACACCCGCAAATTGCCGTCGCGCACACCGCGCACCGCGCCGGCGGGAGCCTCTATCAACGGTTCGCTCATGGCGTTATCTCCTACCGGTTAACGTCAGACTTCCAGCCATTCCCTGCGAATATCGTGATCATCGCGCAGGGCTTCCGGCGTGCCTTCAAAGACGATCTGGCCATGGCCCATCACCAGCACGCGGTGGGAGATGTCCATGGCGATCGCCAGCTTTTGTTCCACCAGCAGGATCGATACCCCGGCTTCGGCAATCTCACTGATCAACTCGCCGATCTGCTTGACGATCAGCGGCGCCAGGCCCTCGGTGGGCTCGTCGATCATAATCAGGTCGGGATCGCCCATCAGCGTGCGGCTGATGGTCAGCATCTGCTTCTCGCCGCCGGACAACACCCCGGCCGGGGCCTCGGCCCGGCGCGCCAGGTTCGGGAACATGTCGAGGAACTG
The DNA here is from genome assembly GCA_041624875.1 of Alcanivorax sp. Lineage (GTDB taxonomy): Bacteria > Pseudomonadota > Gammaproteobacteria > Pseudomonadales > Alcanivoracaceae > Alloalcanivorax. Next base: position 8,721 of record JBFJUC010000042.1, on the reverse strand, counting down.
CTCGACACGCCACTTGCCCGGCTTGCGGGTGTTCTTGATGCCCAGCTCCAGGTTTTGCCGCACCGTCAGGGTGGGAAAAATATCCCGGTTCTCCGGCACGTAACCCAATCCCAGGCGGGACACGCGGTGGTTGGGCAGGCCGGCGATTTGCTCGCCGCGGAAGCGCACCGATCCCAGCGGCGGCACTTCGCCCATGATCGCCTTCACGGTGGTGGAACGCCCCACCCCATTGCGACCGAGCAGCGCCACCACCTCGCCTTCGTTGATGGAAAAGTTAACGCCGTTAAGAATGTGGCTTTTGCCGTAGTAGGCGTGCAGGTCGTTGACTTCCAGCATTACGCGGCCTCCTCGCCCAGATAGGCTTCCTTCACACGGGGGTCGTTACGGATCGCCTCGGGGCTGCCGGTGGCGACGATCTCGCCGTAGACCAGCACCGAAATACGATCGGCCAGTTCAAACACCACGCCCATGTCGTGCTCGACGATCATCAGCGTGCGGTCGGCGCCGACCTGACGGATCAGCTCGATGGCCTGGCCGGTTTCCGTGTTGCTCATACCGGCGGTGGGCTCATCCAGCAACACCACGCCGGCGTCACCGGCGATGGTCATGCCGATTTCCAGCGCCCGCTGGCTGGCGTAGGGCAAGGCCCCCGCCGGCACGTCACGCAGCGCCTGCAGGCCGATCATTTCCAGCACTTCCTCGGCGCGGCGGTTGGCGCCATCCATGCCGGTGGCGGCGCGCCAGAACACATAGCCGGCCCCGCTATTCTTAAAACAGGCGCAGCGAAGATTCTCGAACACGGACAGGTTGTCGAACACATTGCTGACCTGAAACGAGCGCGACAGACCGCGTTGTTGAATCTGCTGCGGCGCCAGGTCGTTGATGCGTTCGCCGTGCAGCAGGATATCCCCGCCGCTGGCGCGGAACGCCCCGGAAACCAGATTGAAGAAGGTGGATTTGCCAGCCCCGTTGGGGCCGATCACGGCATGGATCTCGCCCTGCTCCACGTCCAGATTGACACCACGGATCACCTCAGCGGGACCGAAATGTTTAGTCAGATTACGGATCGATAACGCGGCACTCATGCGTTGGCCTCCCGGTGCTTGGCGGTGACCCGCCATAGGCCGTAGCCGATGGCGAGCAGGATAACCACAGTGCCCCAGGCCAGCGGCGAGGCCGCATCCAGTTGAATGCCCAGGGCCTGGGCCAGCTTGTCCTTGCCGTGGCTGAGCAGGTAAACCAGTTCCACCGCCAGGATCAGCGCCATGCACAGGGCGGTCACCGACAGCGTGCCGCTCAGCCACTGGGGCGCTTTAGCAGCCACCTCCTTCCTGTGCCAAGCCTGGCGAATGTGTTCGATACCACCGGCCAGACCGCTGGGCGCGAACAACACCACCGCCAGGAACACCAGCCCCACGTACAACACTGCGGCGTCGGTATAGTCACTGAGCAGGGAGTTCATCACGGTCACCAGAATGGCGCCGACAATGGGACCGTAGAAAATGCCCAGGCCACCCACCGCCGCCATCAGCAACGCCAAACCGGAGGCCAGCAGGCTGAGGGATTCCGGAGTGACGATCTCGTAGTTCACCGCCGCCATGCCGCCGGCCAGACCGGCCATGCCGCCGGAAGCGATAAACACCAGAAAGCGCACATTGCGAGGCGGGTAGCCGATGAACTGCATGCGGTCCGGGTTATCACGCACGGCGTTGGACATGCGACCCAGCGGGGTGCGGGTGAAGGCCCACATGGCCAACACCGCGGCGAACACCCAGAACGCCATGAACCAATACACGTCGGCGGGCTGGGCCAGTTCCAGATCGAACCACACCGGCCCCACCATACGGTTACTGAACACGCCGGTTTCGCCGCCGAACACGGACGGGAACATCTGCGTGCCGGTGGCCACCAACTCGCCCAGCCCCAGGGTGATCATGGCGAACGCGGTGCCGGCGCGGCGGCAGAACGGCCAGCCCACCACCAGCGCCACCAGGGCGCCACCGGCAAAGCCCACCAGCGGCAACAGGAAGACCGGGAAATGCGCCCAGAACCCCTGCCCCGCGTAGGCGGCGTCGCCGATCGCGTTCATCGCATGGATGGCCGCATAGCTGCCCAGGCCGAAGAACGCCGCGTGACCGAACGACAGCATTCCGCCCTGGCCGAGCAGCATGTTGTAGGACAGCGCGAAGACAATATGGATCGCGATCACATTGATCACGGAGACCGCGCTACCGCCGGTCACGGCGGGCAGCAGCAACAACACCGCCAGGCTGATCAGCCAAGGCGCGAACGCTCGGAAAACACTCATGGCTCAAGTTCTCCCATCAGGCCGCGGGGGCGGAAGATCAGAATCAGCACCAGCAGGATGAACGGCGTCATCGGCGCCAGGCTGGCCAGGGTGATACCGGTCACTTCGCCATAGGGGTCGACGCTGATGCCGATCACGCCGAGCAGATCGGCGATCGATGCATCAAAGGCAACGAAGAAGGTCTGCAGCAGGCCGATCAGCAGGGAGGCGTAGAAGGCGCCGATCAAGGAGCCCATGCCACCGACCACCACCACCACGAACACGATCGGGCCGAGGGTCTGAGCCATGCCCGGCTCGGTATTGAGCAACGGCCCACCGATCACCCCGGCCAAGCCGGCCAACGCGCAACCAAAGCCGAACACGCCCATGAACAGGCGCGGCACGTTGTGCCCCAGGTGCCCGACCATGTCGCCGTGGGTAAGCGCCGCGCGGATCATCATGCCGACGCGGGTTTTCTTAAGCAGAAACCAGAGCGCCGCGAACATGAAGACCGCGATCATCATGGTGACGCCCCGATAAATGGAATAGTCGGTGCCGAACAAGGTGAACAAAGCGTTCTGCATATAATCCGGCGGCACATAGGACACCGGAATCGAACCCCAGAACAAATGCACCAGTTCATCAATGACGTAGGCCAGACCGAAGGTGAACAGCAGCTCGGCCACATGGCCCGAGGCGTGTACCCGGCGCAGGCCGTAGCGCTCCACAACCGCGCCGATCACGGCCACCAGGCAGGGCGCGAGAAACAGGGCCGGCCAGAAGCCGATGTGCAGACCCAGTGCGTAGGCGAAATAGGCGCCCAACATATAAAAACTGGCGTGGGCGAAGTTGAGCACGCCCATCATCGAGAAGATCAAAGTCAAACCACTGGACAGCATGAACAGCAAAAGGCCATACAAAATGCCGTTCAACGTGGAGAAGACAATTGTTTCGAGCATCAAGCGACTCCCGGGGTGGCGAAAATCGCCACCCCCTTTTCTAGCGCATTAAAGAATCGGTGTTGGAACCTGGACGCTACTTGGGACGGCGCATCCGGCAGCTGGTGGGCAGGGTCGCCCGCTCGGCGTTGAACGCGGCTACTTCGTGGAAGTTAAAGTCGGTGCCCTCGGCGCCGTGGGACATGTTGTTCTTGAGCACGGAAATGAAGGTAGGCATCTGGATCTGATGGTCGGACGCGCGCATGGTCACATCGCCGGCCATGGACTTGAACTGCAGACCTTCCAGCGCGCGGGCCAGCTTGATGGGCGCCACACTGCCTGCCTTGTCGCCGGCTTCCTTGATCATTTCCAGCATCACGGACACCCGCGGGTAGAGGTCCCAACCGGTCTGCTTGTACATTTTTTCCTGACGCTCGGCGATCTCGGGGTCGGTGAAGTCACCGTGGTATTCGGAGATCAGATAAATACGGTCGACGCCTTTCTCGCCCACCTGGGTGATGGTGCCAGGAGTGTTGCCGTAATAGGTCAGGAACGGCACATCGACGCCGTATTCGGAAGCGGATTTGATCAGCAGGTTGATGTCCTGGCCCCAGTTGCCGGTGATCACCACATCAGCATCGGAGGATTTGATCTTGGAGATGTACGGGGAGAAATCCTTCACCTTACCCAGCGGGTGGAAGATATTGCCGACGATTTCAATATCGGGACGCTTTTCCTTGAGCATGCGCATGGCCGCTTCGGATACCGCCTGGCCAAAGCTGTAGTCCTGATTGATCAAGAAGACTTTCTTGAAGTCATCATTATCCGCCACCCAGTCGGTGAGCATGTTCATTTTCATGTCGGCGTTGGCATCGAAACGGAAATGCCAGAACGAGCAGCGCTCGTTGGTGAACGACGGTTCGATGGCGGCGTAGTTGAAGTACACCACGCGGTCGTCGGGGTTGCGCTGATTGTGTTTGTTGATGCTGGCCAACAGCGCCGAGCCCACCGAGGAACCGTTGCCCTGGATGATAAAGCGAATGCCATCGTCGATGGCTTTTTGCAGCTGTACCAGGCTTTCCTGGGGATTGATCTTGTTATCGAAGCCGACGATGCGAATCTCGTGGCCGTTGATGCCGCCCTCTTGGTTGAGGCGGTCGGCGGTGAACTTCAGTTGCTCCAGCGCCGGCTGGCCGACCACGGACATCGGCCCGGTGAGCGGATCGATCAGCGCAAAGCGAACCGGCTCCGGATTCGCCGCATTGGCGACGCCGGCCAGCAGCAGTAACGAGACCGCGAAACGGTTCAAGAAGGTCTTCACCATGGTGCTCTCCACATTGTTGTGCACGTTGTTATTTTCCCGTCGTTTGGAACGACAAAAGGAGTGCGTCGGGCGTCGTATTGAATACCGTGCCAAAAACTCACTCACTTGATAGATAATAAGTTTGAGATACCAAGAGTGTCCAGCACCGCGCCGCTCTCCGGCCCACCACTGCCGATCGGCGCGGCGCAAACGCCCCGTTGGCGCGGGCTGGCGGCGCGACGCTGATTTTGACAAAAGGGAACGGAGCGCCGCGGAGACGACGAAAAATAAAAAAAGGCGCCGGGGGCGCCTTGAGGGGGAAAGGAATCAGCGGTCGGAGACGGTCAGAGGGTTACTTTAGGTAACACCCTGGATTAATGATGCCCGCCACCCGCGGCGACCTGCTCGCCGGGCAGCCAGTCCACCACGCCTTTGACGGCCACGGGTTTACCGTCCACGGTGATCGGCAACGCCCAGGTGGCCACCTGGGCGCGGCGGCCGGCCCGGGACACGTTCTCCGGCGGCCGCAGATCGCCGTAGGTGGCGCGCGGCTCGGTCCAGGTGTAGCGGGAACCGCCGGCCACTTTTACCCATTGCGGCTCTCCCTGCTCCTGGTTGGCGTTCATAAAGCTGCCGCCGGGGCCGATGCGCAAATGCGGTCGACCGTCGGCGTCCGCCACCACCACCGGTTTGCCACTCTGGTTGTGAATGTGCACCGCCGGCACCGTACCCGGCGCCAGACCCACCGTGACGCCTTTCACCGGTTCCGGGTCCGAGGTCAGCCGCGACTGAAACGACCCGGGTGGCAGCGGCTCATAGCGGAACTCGCCCGCCAGACGGCTTTCCTTGCCGTCGATCCGTACCGGCACCGACCATTTGCTGATCGAGCCGGGCTTGCCGGCGTGCTCCATGTCGTGGGGCACCTCAATGTCGTCGGTGCGCAGCCGTGGGTCGAACCAGCCCCAATTGGGCTCTTTATGCACCAGCGCCCAACGCGGCTCGGCGTCCTGGCCGGCGCCTTCGGGAATCGGCACGCCGCGGGCGGCGGTCTGGCTGCGATACCAGGCCGGGTTGGCGAGGTCCGCCAGCACGCCCTGCCCGTTGATGCGCAAAAAGGCCCGTCCTTCGGCGTCAAAGATTTCCAAAGTGCGGGGGCTGTCGTTGGCGACCACGATCTGCGGCGCCACGGTGGTCTGCACCTGGGCATTGATGCCCGCCAGCGCGGCGGGCAACGGGTCCATGCGCGCTTTGACCGCCTTGGCCTCCGGCCCATGGGCCGGGGCGAGAGCGGGCGCCGTGGCGAGCACGGCCCCCAGCAGCCAGGCCGCCGCGCGACGGTGATTAAGCGGAAAACGGCTCATCATAATCGCTCCTTAGCGCCGCACCAGCAGGCCCGGCGTTTGCGAAGGCCGCATCACCTGCATCGGCGCCGATACCGACGGCACCACCATGTTGGAACCATCGCTGGCCACCCGGTTGACGAACAACATGTAATGACCGGCCGGCATCACCGCCACGTTCTCCGGAATCTCAACGCGCACGCTGCCGCCATTGGCGGTATGCGGCAGCACCACGGTGCGCTGATCGCCGTCCACAAGGTGGGTCAGGGTGGTGCGGCGCACCATCAGCACTTCGTTGATCGCGGACGCATCGTCCACGGCGATCTCGATGGTGTCGCCATGGTCCACTTTGCCGGGCGCCTGAACGATCTCCGGACGGTCCTTGAACATATACGGCGGGTTGTAGATTTCAAAGGACGGGTCCCGGCCGTCGTTGGGGGACAGCCCCAGCTCTTCCAGGTTGAGACTGAACAGGTACGCGGTGTTGATCGGCGCGTGACCACCCACCAGCACCCGGCCATCAGGGAGCAACAGCGCGGTGTTGTGGTAAGTGCGCGGATTCAGCGACGTCGCCATTTCGGTCCATTCACCGGTCTCGGGATCAAACCGCTCGGCGACCTGCACCGGTACCGCGGAGCCCGGCAGCACCACTTCGTCCCGGTTGGCGCCATTGAAGGCCATCACCGAACCGTCCGGCAGCAGTACACCGGAGGAATACCAGCGCGGGCCGTTCAGATTGCCGACGATCTCGGAGGAGTAACGCATGCCGGATTCGGTGTCCGCGTTCACTTCCACGGTGTCCAGGCGGCTGTTGGGCACCGCCAGGTAACTGCCGGGGCTGGTGGCCGCCACCGCGCCCAGCACGCCGCCGGCGGTGAGGAAGCTGGCGTCGTTGTAGGCGCCGCTCTCATCCTGACGCAGGGGCATCATGATGGAGAAGCTGGAACCGCGGAAACCGGCGCCGATCAGGCGGTTGGCGACCTGCGGATCGGCGACGTCGCCGAGTACGTTTTGAAGTTGCTCCAGGCTGCCAATGGGATCGCCCAACAGATTGGTCAGCAGGCCTTCGCCCGTGCCGATCAAATCTTCCAGCAGGTTGGGGCTGGTCAAGGTCAGCGCGGAAGTGATGCGCTCCAGGCCCAATTCGTCCAGCTGTACGTTCAGGCCGGCGTAGCCCAGATCGGTCCACAGCTCTTCTTCCGGATCGTAAGCGGACACGAAGTTCCACTGCGCCTGGTTGTAGGACTGGCCAAACGGGTTGAACGCTTGCCCGGCGGCGTTATAGAACACCTGACCGTTGGGCAGCAGGTGCAGACGCGGAAACAGCGGCAGCGCTTTGCCGGCGGTCGTATCGAGACCGGGCAGCGGACGCTCGCCGTTCTCGGACCAGGTGCCGGAATCCAGATCGTAGGTTTCGCTGGTTCGCACATTGTCCGCGGACTGCAGCAGTTCACGCAGGCCGGTGCTTTCGCCACCCAGCAGCGCACCGGTATAGACCGGCTTGAGCAGCTTGGTCACGCCGCTGGCCACGAACACGTCACCGTCCGGCAGGGTCACCAGAGTCGGATACCAGCGACCGTGATTCATATGGCCGGTCTGGGTCCAGCTGTTGTCTTCAGGGTTGAAGATGCGGGCGTCCTTAAGGCCTTCCAGTTCCACCACGCCGATGTCGTCGGGCACGCTGATTTCGCCGAAGTTGCTGGGCAGCGGAATCTCGTTGTCGATCGAACCCAGCACGTCGCGGGCCTGCGGAAACACGGAACCCAAGGACGGCTCGGTGTAGTAGTCGGTGCCACCCACCGCCATGATGCGGCCGTCGGCGAGCTGAATCAGGTCGGCACAAAACAGCGCGCCATCGTTACCGGTGGTGCTTTCCGCATCGCTCAGCTCGGCGCCCGGCAGCAGGGTGTCGCTGTCGTTGCCGTCCACGTTGGCACCGCCGCGCAGCGGTGAGGGACGCTGCCAGGAAATGTCATCGCTGGCGCCGGCGGGGCCCAGGTTCAACACCCGGGTCTGGTCGTTCACTGACACGAAGCCGAATTCAGCGACAATCGAGAACTCCACGTTCTCGGTGCCTTCCAGCGCGTTGAAGTACACCAGCCGGTTATCCGGCAACAGGGCGATGGAGCCGGCGGCGGGCTTACAGCGCTGCGAGCCGTCCGCGTCTTCGAGGCACTTGTCTTCGGTGGTCACCACCTTCAAATCGTCGCCGGTGCTGGAATCGCTGTAACGAATGGTGGGCTCGGCGAACGGGCCTTCGAATTTACCTACCAGGCACTCATCCCCTTCACAGCTGTACTGACGACCGCTGAAGGAGGACCCTTCAGGCGCCGGCGCCGGCGCCATGGGATCGTCCGCGCGGGGCGTACCGTCGTCCGTAGAGGGGGTGCCCGTACCACCACCACCGGCGCTGGCCGTGGTGGCCGCACCGCTGGAACTGCTACCGCCGCCACAGGCGACCAGCGCCGTGGTCAGCAGACCCAGTCCGATAAGCCGTTCAAGGTTTTTCATTTCTCTCTCCCGAGCGCGTTGTTATTCAATCCTGGAGGGATCACCCCCAGCGGCGAGACGCGATGTATACGTCTTTTCACGCCAGAGTGTGCGCCGCTGGAAAGAGGAACGTCATGAAGGCAGTGCCGAGTCTTACCACATCACGACAGTTATTCACCGCGCGAACATGCGGCTTAACAAAGACGCCTTAAAAGTTTCACGCGCTGCTGACAGGGAAAAGAGAACAGAGGAGTTTATGCGGGGATAACTATTAAATAACGAAACCAACGTACTAATATCGAAGACGCATTGCAAGACGGATTGTCGGGTTACGCTGCGCTAACCCGACCTACGGTTGGGGGC
>JBFJUC010000041.1:0-13630 GCA_041624875.1 Alcanivorax sp. | reverse complement strand
GACTGCTCGGCCTGCTCAGCCGCCACCCCGGCCCCGCCGCCGACTTCTTCGCCCACGCTGATTTGTAGGAGCGGGCAGGGCCCGCTCCTACAAGTCGTGCCTACCAGACAGGCCACCAATCCGCCTACAATGGCCTTACATTTGAAAGCGAGAAGGACGCGCAATGGACATGGTTCTGGTCACCGGCGGCGCCGGGTACATCGGCTCGCATACGGTGCTGCTGTTGCTGGAGGCGGGCCACCAAGTGCTTGTGCTGGACAATCTCAGCAACAGCAGCCGCGAAGCCCTGGAGCGGGTGGCGGCGATCACCGGCAAGCGGGCCGAATTCGTGGAAGGGGATATCCGCGACTCGGCATTGCTGGACCGCCTGTTCCAGGAACACGCCATCGGCTCGGTGATCCATTTCGCCGGGCTCAAGGCGGTGGGCGAATCCGTGGCCCAGCCGCTGCGCTACTACGACTGCAACGTGACCGGCTCACTCCGGCTGCTGGAGGCAATGGACCGGGCCGGGGTGCGTAACCTGGTGTTCAGCTCCTCGGCGACGGTCTACGGCGATCCGGCCTCGGTACCGATCCGCGAGGACTTTCCGCTCAGCGCCACCAACCCCTACGGCGCCACCAAACTGCACATCGAGGACATGCTGCGTGATCTGCACCGCGCCGACCCGCGCTGGTCGGTGGCGTTGCTGCGCTATTTCAATCCGGTGGGCGCCCACGAAAGCGGGCGCATCGGCGAAGACCCCAACGGCGAGCCCAACAACCTGATGCCCTATGTGGCGCAGGTGGCGGTGGGCCAGCGGGAACAGTTACGGGTGTTCGGCGATGACTACAACACCCCGGACGGCACCGGGGTGCGGGACTATATCCACGTTATGGACCTGGCGGAAGGGCACTTGGCGGCCCTGGAGGCTCTGGGCCGTGACGGCGGGCTGATCACCACCAACCTGGGTACCGGCCGTGGCTACAGCGTGCTGGAGATGGTGCGCGCCTTCGCCGCCGCCTCGGGCCGCGAAGTGCGCTACCAGATCGCCGAGCGGCGGCCCGGCGACGTGGCGTCCTGCTACGCCGACCCGGCCCACGCCAAGAAGGTGCTGGGCTGGGAGGCCAAGCGCGGCATCGACACCATGTGCGCCGACCACTGGCGCTGGCAGAGCGAGAACCCCAACGGCTACCGCGGCTGACTGGTGGGAGCGGGCTTGTGGGAGCGGGCCATGCCCGCGAAAGGGTGGCGCCAGCCACCCGGCAGGATCCCAGAGCGCTAACTACTCCGCCAGGCTCACAAAGATCGGATTCGAGTAAAACCACAAATCGTTGTAATTCCGCGCGTTAATCGCGTCAAAGCGCGCGGCGTCGTTGGCGAAGTCCACCTTCTGATCCGGCAGCGGTTCGCCGGCCACGGTTTCGCCTGCGGTCTCCACACTCACGTTGGTGCCGCGCAGGCGCAGGTACTGGTCGCCGGTGACGGTGAGGGTGTGGGTGATCTCGGCGAAGCCGTCGTCGCCCACGCTCCAGTCGTTGCTGTTGAAGCGCGCCAGCACCCGGGTGGTGGCGTTCTCGGAGGACTGGTATTGCTCGGTGCCGGGCTCGGCGGGCTCGCCCACGTCGCCGACGATCAGGTCCACGTGGTCCACCACCGGGCGCGCGTTCACCAGGTGGCCGCTTTCCAGGGGGTACTCGTAGTTGTTGCGCTCCGGGCTGCGGAAGCGAATGGTCACGGTGACCTGCTCGCCTTGAGCGGCTTGCAGATCGCCGCCCATGTGCACCGCGTCGCCCCGGCCCTGGGCCTTGAATTCCAGCGCGTCGATCAGATCCCCGAACACCCCGAACAGACGACCGCCGCGCAGTGCCGCCAGCAGGTCCGCCGGGGCGCGGGCGTCGTCTTCCAGCCACAGGTAGGTCCTGGCGTATTCCCCCGGCGCGTAGCCGCTGCTGTAGCGGCCCTGGGCGGTGGTGAAGTGGTAGTCGGAGTTGGCCACGTTCCAGATCCGGCGGCCTTCGCCGAGCAGTGCGTCCCAGGGGCCGCCCAGCTTGGACACGATGTAGTCGGTGCCGCCGTAAGTGCGCGAGGTCAGGTTGGCGTCGGTGTAGGCTTCCACGTAACCGCCCCGGTCCGGCTCCATCTGGTTGCCGACCATGCCTTCGATGCTGAAGAAAATCTCCGGCGCCAGGTCGTGCATTTCACGCAGCTGGGCGGTGCTGTATTTGTTCATGTAGCGGTTGGGGTGATTGAGCAGCATGTAGCTGTCCGGGTGGTTGTCACGCAGCCACGCCAGCGCCTTCATGGCATCGTCGTGGGTCTGGTAGGCGCGGGTCTCGTCCTCCAGGGACGCCACCAGGGCGGGATCGAACAGGGCCGGATCCCGGTTGGTGAACAGATACTCGAACTCCGCCACGGCGCGCAGGCTGTCCTCGCCGTAGGGGTCTTCCATGCCGACGCCGATGTTCACGTGGTCGTGGCTGGGCATGTCCCATTCCACCGTGGAGAACACGGTCTTGCCGGCGTAGCGGCCTTCGGCCCGGGCCTGCTCCACATAGGGCTTCTCGAAATCCACCAGGCCCTGGGAAAACGGAATGCTGCCGCCCTGCAGCGAGGCGCCGGTGTGGTCGCGGCTGGACAGGCGCAGGTGGTTGGAGAGCGCCATCCAGTCCAGGTCGTAGCGTTCAAAGCCGTCGTCGAGGACGCTTTCCAGGGACACCTGGGCGTCGTCGGACTGGTAGGTGTGGACGTGCAGATCGCCGTGGGTCCAGGCGCCGGTTCGGGCCACCGGCGGCGTCTGCGGGTCGCCGCCGCTCACCGGGTCGTTGTCGCTGTCGCCGCCGCAGGCACTCAGGGCCACGGCGCAGGCCAGCAGGGACCACCGCAGGCGGCGGGAAACAGGAATATCAGCGCGAAGGTGCATGAATAACTCTCCAAACGAAAAAGGGGCGGACGCCCGAAACCGAGAAGAGAGCAAGATAGGGCTGGATTGTGACCTTTTGGTGACTTAGGGCATCCTGGTGTCGGGCTATTGCCACCTTTTTGCGTGAGGGCCCTGCTCTTATAAACTTTCATTTCTCGGAGCCGTCAGACAGGCTAATGCCAAGACTTGCGGTTTTCGTGTGCCTTCACCATGATTCTTGCAAATCGGTTTTTTTAGATGAGATAAGGATGAAAAATGTCGGAAAAACTAGAGGCGCTTTTCCCCGGGCATTTCCCACTATCTGATTCTGAAAAGGAAAATATTTGGGGGGAATGCATTTTTATATTTGATACTAATTGTCTTATCAATTTGTACCGTTATTCGAAAGAAACTGCTGACAATTTCCTAGATATATTAGAATCAATTAAAGATAGATGTGTTATGCCGCACCAGGTGGCTCTTGAGTTTATGAATGTGAGGTTTGCGGAGATAGGAAATCAAAACAAAAAGCACGCTGAAGTCATAAAAGATATCGATAGGATAAAGGAAAGCCTCGATGACCGTAAAAGCCACCCTTTTATTTCCGAAGAAGTTAAAGCGGATTTTTTTAGGTCTATTAAAAAGGTCGTGGATGAAATAGAAAAAAGCAGAGAGGTCAATGAGGCGCGCTACCATAAAGATCCTATAATGGAGAGAGTTTCTAGTATATTTTCTGAAAGAGTTCGTGAAGATTTCTCGGACGAAGAGTTGGCATCAATATACAAAGATGCGAATCTTCGTTTTGATGACGATCTTCCGCCAGGTTTTAAGGACAAAGAGAAAAAGGGGGCTAGAAGGAAAAATGGTGACCTTATTGTATGGAAGGAAATAATTAAGATTTCCGGGGAGATTGACAAGGACGTCGTTTTTGTAACTGATGATGCCAAAGAAGACTGGTGGGCCAGGCACGGCGGAAAAACCCTTGGGCCCCATCCATACCTCGTTTGGGAGCTAAAAAAGCATACAGAAAATAATTTGTTAATGTACTCCTCATATCAATTTATGGAATTCGCGAAGAGGTTTATAGAAGATGATGTGACTGATGAGGCTATCGAGGAGGCTCGAGTCGTATCGGAAAGGTCTAAAGAGTTTGAAGATCTTGATGACTTTGAGCGGCGCATATTGGTGGCACAAAGACTGAACGAAGTCACTTCTCAAATGGCGGAATATAGAGAGCTTTCTCGAAAGTTTCAGTTGCCTCCTCAGATGAAGAAGCTATTAGAGCAGACTGCTTTGATGTCTAGTCAACTTAGAAATGCTGGTTTTTTGGACCCAGAAGAGGGCGACGATCAATAGAATCTATGCAGTTGGATTCTGGCTTGGCTGTTCTTGGAAATTGTACCGGCGCTGTCTCCCAGCGCCCGGGCCTGTGCTGCTAGAACTTCCGGCCACATGGAATTGGCGGCTTCGGAAGATATACTAAATTGGTGTCAGGACGCATCGGACGGCATTATTAAAGACAAATCTCGTTTGGTCGATCCAGCCAATGCCACCAAGCTGATTGCGAATCTTCGTGGTAAGACCGATCCCAGAATCGTCCAGGCTGATTCCGGGGTGACTATGATAATAAATTCTTTTGCACTCGTTCTTAAAGAAACTCGTCACGCGGCGTTATTGGTGGCTCTGCCAAAGCAGCAGTTATCCAGCGATCGCTATGAACAGATCGGCACTGAAGTCCCGTTACTTCATCCTGACAACCCGCCTTTATTGACCGATCAGACGGTCTGGCGTGCAAAGAGTCGAGTGGACAATGGGATGGTTAGCTACTGGGGATGGTAGTCGTCTATACACGCCATGGGACGGTCGGGCACAGCACTTCAATTATATGGACTAGTGGTTCAGCACTGGGCGGTAAGGCGTTTCCTCTTGAGTTGCGATGCACGTTTTTCACGGTCTCGCTTAATCTCTCCAAAGCCACTGCTTCTCGGAGTAGACAAGCTTTCCATCGGCAATACCCACGGCAAACTCCCCCAGTGGAATTCCCTTAGTCTTGCCTGGAATAAAAACAACCACCTTCATTTGTTCCTCGGACGGGGGATTGGGACCCAATAGGACAGCAGCCGTACGGGGCTGGAGTGGATGGCGGCGATCACCGGCAAAAGTGCCGAGTTCCTGGAAGGGCATATCCGCGACACCGCGATGCTGGACCGGCTGTTCCAGGAACACCGCATCTGCTCGCTGCGCCTGCTGGAAGCCATGGACCGGGCCGGGGTGCGCAATCTGGTGTTCAGTTCCGCGGCGACGGTGTACGGCGACCCGGCCTCGGTGCCGATCCGCGAGGACTTTCCGCTCAGCGCCACCAACCTGGGCACCGGGCGCGGTTACAGCGTGCTGGATATGGTGCGCGCCTTCGCCGCCGCCTCCGACCGGGAAGTGCGCTACCAGATCGCCGAGCGGCGGCCCGGCGACGTGGCGTCCTGCTACGCCGACCCGACCCACGCCAAAACGGTGCTGGGCTGGGACGCGAAGCGCGGCATCGACACCATGTGCACCGACCACTGGCGCTGGCAGAGCGAAAACCCGAACGGCTATCGCGGCTGACTTGTGGGAGCGCGCTTGTGAGAGCGGGGCCCGCCCGCGAAAGGGTGGCAAATAGCCGCCCGGCAGGATTCCAGAGGCGCTGATTGTGCCGCCGTTAGAGCGGTTTCTGGGATCCTGCCGGCAAGCTTTGCTTGCCTTTCGCGGGCATGGCCCGCTCCCACAAGGGTCTCTGCTCTTTGATGTGAAGGGTAAACAGAAAATAATAATTAAGTTGTGGTGTTGTCACATTGTGGCGGGGCGACGGTGATCTCAAACTGGCTTTGATCCGAATAACAACGGCAGAGCCATGACCACGCCTAAAACCACACGATCCACCTCCATCATTCGTACTGTCCAGGACATTGAAGCCCTGGAGCAGCAGGCCTATGAGACGCTGATTCCATCACGGAACCTCTATGAGGTGCTGGCGGCGAACGCGGCTCTGCACGGCGACCGCCCGGCCCTGACGGTGCTGCGGTCGGCGGACCCCGGCGAGCCGGCGGCCACCCGCACCCATACGCAGTTGCTGGCCGACGTGACCCGGGCGGCAAACCTGTTTTCGCGCCTGGGCGCCGAACGCGGCACGGTGATTTCCCTTCTTTCCCGCACCCATCCTGAGATCCCCGCGCTGATCTGGGGCGCGGAGGTGGCGGGTGTTGCGAACTGTATTAATTATCTGCTCAGCGCCGATGTGATCGCCACGCTGTTGAACGCCGAGAAGGCGGAACTCCTGGTGTGTTCAGGGCCGGACCTGGACACCGAGATCTGGAAAAAAGTACAGGCGGTCGTCGCGGCGACGCCGTCGTTGCGCACCGTGCTGGTAATCGGTGAGGTACCGGAGACGCTGGACCCGTCGGTCTACCGGTCCTTCGCGGAGGAATGGCAGCGGGTCGACGGCGATACCCTACGGGTGGCGCCGCCGGGCCCGGAGGATCGAGCGGCGTTGTTCCACACCGGCGGCACCACCGGCGTGCCGAAGCTGGTGCCGCAGACTCACCGCAATCAGATTCATGCCGCCTGGTGCCTGAGCCAGGCGTTTGATTTGTCCGAGACCGATGTGGGGCTGAACGGCTTTCCGTTGTTCCATGTCGGCGGCACGTCGACGGTGGGTCTGAGCGTGCTGGCGGCGGCCGGCCATCTGGTGATGCTGTCGCCGGACGGCTTCCGCAACCCGGGCATCGTCAAGAATATCTGGGCGCTGGTGGAGCACTACGGCGCCACGGTGATGGGCGGCGTACCGACCACCATCGGCGCCATCGCGGATGTGCCGGTGGCCGGGCGGGACCTGTCCACGCTGCGTTTTGTGCTCACCGGCGGCGCCTCGCTGACCCGGTCCGACGCCCGCCGTTTCGAGCAATGTGCGGGCGTGCCGTTGCTGGAACAGTACGGCATGACGGAGACGGTGGCGGCGATCGCCGCCACGCCGCTGCACGGCGCCCATGTGCGCGGCAGCGTGGGTCTGCGTGGGCCGTTCAGCGCGTTGAAGGTGCGCCCACTGGGTCAGGAAAACGAGCATGTTGATTGCCCGTCCGGCGAGATCGGTTCGGTGCTGGTCAAAGGCGCCCAGGTGGTGGCGGGCTATTTGGATCCGGCGCACACCCGGGAGGCCTTCACCGACGACGGCTACTTGATCACCGGCGATGTGGGGTACCTGGACGACAACCAGTATCTGCATCTCACCGGCCGGGAAAAAGATCTGATTATCCGCAGTGGCCATAATATCGACCCGCTGGCCATCGAGGAGGTGGCCAACGCCCATCCGGACGTGCTGGTGAGCGCGGCGGTGGGCATGCCGGATGACTACGCCGGCGAAGTGCCGGTGATCTTCCTTGCCGTGAGCGACCCGCAGCACTTCGATCTGGCGTCGTTCCAGCAATACATGAAAAACCATGTGCATGAGCCGCCGGCCAAGCCGAAGCACGTTTTCGTGCTGGATGAAATACCGGTGACCGGGGTCGGCAAGATTTTCAAACCGAAGTTGAGGGAGCTCGCCGCCGAGCATCAACAGCGCCTGGCGGCGCAACCGTCCAACCGTTGAATCCGATAACAAAAGAACTGGAGCTATAACCATGAAATTAAACAACAACGTACTCAAGCTATTGCGTTCCACCCTGGCCGCGGTGGCGCTCGCCGCTCCGGCGGCGGTGCTCGCCGAGGACAGCGACAAAGAGGTGATTGAATGGACCCTGCAGGCGCACCTGCCCACCGGCAGCGGCTCCTGGCAGGACAGCGTGGTGGCGGTGAAGGAAAAGCTCTACGAGCGCACCGACGGTCGCCTGAACATCAAGCTGCACGCGGCCGGTTCGCTGTTTGGCGCCACCGAGATTTTCCCGGCGGTGAAACGCGGTGTGATTGAAATCGGCTACACCTCGCCGGCGTATCTGATGAGCTACATTCCCACCGCCGGCCTGGCGTTCTCGGTCCCCGGCGCGTTCCAGAACGTGTGGGAAGCGCAGTATTTCTGGACCCATCTGGGCTTCGAATCGCTGATTCGCGAAGAAGCCGCGGAGCACGGCATCCAGTACTTCACCGACAAGCTGTACCCCACCGAGATGGTGCTGAAGAAGCGCGTCGAATCGATGGAGGATTTCGACAGCCTGAAGATCCGCTCCGCCGGTCTGTTGCAGAGCTTTGTGTCCGAAGTGGGGGCGGCGGCCACCTATGTGCCGGGTCCGGAGATCTACCAGGCCCTGTCCACCGGTGTTGTCGACGGCGCCCATTGGGGGGCCGCCCAGGAAGCCAACGCGCTGAGCCTCTATGAAGTGGCCAAGTACCACGTCCGTCCGGCGCTGGGCATCGGTGGCGTGGAGGCCTTCATCATTAATCAGAAAGCGCTTAACGCACTGCCGGAAGACATCCGCAACATCGTCGTCGAGACCCTCAACGAGCACTTCCTGGACCGCACCAACGAGTACCTGTACCAGGAAACCGTGACGCTCAAGAAGCTTAAAGACACCCAGGGCGTGGAAGTGATCGAGCTGCCCCAGGAAGTTCAGGACCGCATGTGGGCGGTGGGTGAGCAAATCCGCAAGCAAGAAGCCAAGAAAAGCGATAACGCCGCCGAAGCGGTGAAGCGTCTGGACCAGTTCCTCAGATCGCTCGGTCGCATTGACTGATCAACCGGAGGCCGGCCACGGCCGGCCTTTTCCTTGGAGGCGATGTGACGCTGCTCAAGCATTTTTCCGTTTTTATCACACGGCTGAACGACCGCCTGGGTGTCTGGCTGATCGGCTATCTGGTGTTGCTGATGTTTGTGATTCTGCTCTACGAGATTACCGCCCGCTATGTGTTCTCGGCGCCCACCATCTGGGCAACGGAATTCACCCAGCTGATGTTCGGTGCCTACGTGATGTTGTCCGGCGGCTACCTGCTGGCCAACAAAGGCCACGTCAACGTGGATCTTTTTTATAACCGGTTGACGCCCCGCGCCCAGGCGCTGACCCATATTCTTACGTCGTTTCTTTTTTTCGCCTTTATCAGCGTGCTGCTGATGGAAGGCTGGACCATGGCGTCGAATTCCATCGACATGCTGGAGACCTCCAGCTCGGCCTGGAACCCGCCGGTGTGGCCGTTGAAGCTGACCATCCCGATTGGCGCCGCCTTGATTCTGCTGCAAGGCGTCGCTGGCATTCTCGAACAGCTGCCGGTTCTGTTCGGCGCCGAGCCGGCGGCGGACCGGAGCGGGGAGGGTCGCGCATGAGTCCGGAAATATTGACCGCACTGTTCTTCGGCTCGCTGTTGTTGTTCGTTTTTCTGGGTGTGCCGCTGGCGTTCGTGCTTGGCGGCGTATCGGCGATTTTCCTGTACTTCACCTGGGGCGTGGACGGCTTCTACATGGTGTCCAGCCGGGTCTGGAGCACCATGAACAGCTTTACGCTGATTTCGGTGCCGTTGTTCGTATTGATGGCGTTAATTCTCGAACGCACCGGGTTGGCCCAGGCGCTGTACCGAATGATGCATCTGTGGATGGGCGGCCTGCGCGGCGGCCTGGCGATCGGTACGGTGATCATCTGCACGGTGTTCGCCGCCATGGTGGGTATCAGCGGCGCGGCGGTGGTGGCGATGGCCACGGTGGCGCTGCCGGCGATGATTGAGCGCGGTTACGACAAGAAGATGGCGCTGGGTTGTATTAACGCCGGTGGCGGACTGGGCATTCTGATTCCGCCCAGTGTGGTGATGATTATTTACTCTATGAACACCGGTGTGTCGGTGGGTGATCTGTTCGCCGCCGGTATCGTGCCCGGCGTGTTGCTGGCGGTGCTGGTGGGACTGTATATCGCAGTGCGCTGTTTCATCCAGCCGGAGCTGGGGCCGGCGCTGGCCAAGTCCGAACGCGCCAGCTGGCCGGAAAAATTCGCCTCGGTGAAGGCCGTGATTCTGCCGGTGATGATCGTCGCCATGGTGCTGGGCTCGATCCTCAGCGGCATCGCCACGCCCACCGAGGCGGCGGCCATCGGCGTGCTCGGCGCGCTGATCTCCGCGGTGGCGCACGGCACCTTCCGCTTCGCCATGTTGCATGAGGCGGTGGTCCGTACTCTCGGCATCAGCGCCATGATCATGTGGATCTTCATCGGTGCCCATGTGTTCTCCACCGCCTACAGCGCCATGGGCGCCCAGGAGCTGATTGAAGGTCTGGTGATGCACATTCCCGGCGGCGCCCTGGGCGCTCTGGTGGTGATGCTCGGCATTGTGTTCCTGATGGGCATGTTCCTGGATCCCATCGGCATCATGTTGATCACCTTGCCGGTGTTCATGCCGATCGTGAATCACTTCGGGTTCGATCCGGTGTGGTTCGGGATTCTGTTCATCATCATGATGGAGGTGGGCTATATGACGCCGCCATTCGGATTCAATCTTTTCTACCTGAAAGGGGCGGCGCCGGATGGCGTGACCATGGGCGACATCTACCAGTCGGTGGTGCCCTATGTGCTGGTTATTTTGTTCGGCCTGACGCTGATCGCGCTGATTCCGTCGCTGGCGCTTTGGCTACCCGGGGTGTTGTCCTGAGCCCTTAGGGCTCAGGGTGCCGCCCGTAACGCCTGCAGCCGCAGGGCCAGATGCAGTTCCAGGGATCGGTTGTTGTTCTGCCAGTCGCCGATCCGTTCGCCGATAGTCTCCAGCCGGTTGTGTACTGTATTGACGTGCACGTTGAGCGCCTTGGCGGTGGCGCGTGCGTTCTGGTGCAGATCCAGAAACACCCGCAGGGTGGCGCACAGGTTGGCGTTGCGCTCGGCGTCGTGGGCAACCAGCGCGCCGATGGTAGCGTCCAGGAAGCGCTGAATGTCGGCGGCGTCCCGGTGGGCGAACACTGCGTCGTACAGATAGTACGCCTGCTCTTGAATGCTGCCGGTATGGCGGCCCAGTTTGCGGGCCACCCGCATCGCCTGCCGGGATTGGTGGTAATGGCCGGGCAGCGCCGTGACGTCGTCGATGGCGGGTGACAGGCAGATCAGTGCCGGCAGCCCCAGATCCCGAAAGATCAGTTTTTCCAGCGCTTTGCGCACTCTCTCCGGGTCGTCACTGTCCACCAGCAGGACAATGCCGTCGTCCACCTGGGCGGCCAGTTTTTTGAACGGTCGCAGGCCGGCCATCAGCCGCTTGGTGACATAGTGGAGCTTGGATTTGTCCACCGCGATCAGCAGACACACCAGTGGCCGGGACACATCCAGGCCCAGCTTGAGCGCACCGGCCTGGGCCGAGCCGCTTTCCAGTTCCGACGCTTCCAGGAGTGCTTCCACGGTTTCCTGGATGTCGCGCAGACTGGACGCGGCCTTCTTTTCATCCAGCAGCGCCAGCACCGCGATGGCCGCAGAACAGTGTTCAAAGATGCGGATGCGGTCTTCGGAAAGCGTCTCCCGGGTGGCCACCAGCAAGGCACCGATATGGTCATCGCCGCTGGAAACCGCCATCACGTAGAGCGGATCGGCTGCTTGCTGTTCCACACGCACGGACTTGCCCCGGTAGCGGCTGTCTTCCACCGCCGACAGCACCGGCGCGGATATCGGCCGGGCGAAGGGGGTCGCGTCCTGGGCGCGGGCGGTGGCGCAGAGCACTTGGCCGGAAGGATCCAGAAACGCCGCCGGCCCGTCCAGCAGCTCGGTGATCAGGGCCACCATTTGCTGCTGGCTGCTGCCCTTGGCGAGCAGCGCGGTGAGTTTTTCGTGGGCGTCGGCGGCGAATTCGAGGACGTCGATCTTGTCCTTGAGGTCGCGGTTGGCGCCCTCGGTGTCCTGGATCGCCCTCTGCTTTTGCTGGAAGAAGCGGGCGTTGCCGATGGCTACCGAGGCATGGGCGGACAGCGCCACCAGAATCGACACCTCCCAGGGCTGGTGCACACGTTTGTAGCGGTCGGCGACGATCAGGATACCGATCACCTGTTCGCCGGACAGGATCGGCGCGGCCACCACCGAGACCAGACCTTCCGCGCGAATCGCCCGGTCCACCTCGTCGTCATGGTTGAAATGGGGATCGTTGAGGTAGTCCTGGGTAGTGAAGGTGGACTTGGAGTGGCTGACGTAGCCCGCGATGCCGGCGTTGCCCCTGACACCCATGTGCTTGATGTATTCGGTGTGGCCGCCGTCGATGGCCACCAGCCGGACCACCTCGTCCTGCTGCATGGCCAACCAGGCGAGATCGCTGCCCAGCAGTTCCCGGCCGCGCATGACGATGCCGTTGAGCACCGCATCCAGGTCCTTGAGTTCGGTGAGCGACTTGGCGCTCTCCGACACCGCCCGCAGGGCCCGTTCATTGAGCCGGTACTGCTCAATGCGGCGCGCCAGATCGATGGACTGACCGAGGCTGGCGAGCAGGGCTTTCTTTTCGTCGGCGCCCAAATCCAGGGTGTCCACTTCGCTCATCAGGTGGGAGAGGCCGGCGGCGCTCTGGCCCTGCTCGAGCTCGGCGATGATGCGCCGGTAAAACGCGCCGCTGTCCCCCGCGGCGTGGGCTGTGGGTTGATCCATGGGTAGGCCCTGCGTCACCGAATTTGATGTGAGTCTATCACAGCTATGAGGCTACGCTGTGGGGTCTTGTGACATTGTTACGGCCAGTGCCATCCCGCCTAATGGTGGCACGGTAATCAGATAACAACGGAGACGAGAATGACGGTTTCACTGGTGCGTGTGGAGATCGAGGCGCCGCTTTGCTGGATTGTGTTGAACAGCCCGTCGACCATGAACGCCCTGTCCATGCCCTTGCTGGAAGAGCTGGAAGACGCGGTGCGCCAAGTGGCCGCCAACCCGGAGGTGCGGTGTGTGATTGTCACCGGCGAGGGCAAGGCGTTCTCGGCGGGCGGCGACCTGGCCGGCTTCAAGAGCGATATCGACGCGCAGCAGTACAACCGGTTCCTGGCCCGGCTTGAGTACGCCCAGGCGGTGTTCAATCTGGTGGAGAGTCTGCCGATGCCGGTGATCGCGGCGGTCAATGGCGTTGCCGTGGCGGGCGGCCTGGAGCTGCTGCTCTGCTGCGATATTCTTTACGCGGCGGACAGCGCCAGGATCGGTGACGGCCACGCCAAGTACGGTGTGATTCCCGCCGGCGGCTCCTCGGTGCGCCTGCCGGCGCGGGTGTCGCCGGGCTGGGCCAGCGAAATGTTGTTTTCCGGGTCCTTGTATCCGGCCGCGGTTTTGCGCGAGCAGGGTCTGATTAACCGGGTGGTGCCGCGGGACGAGCTCAACGGGGCCGTGCGGGAACTGGCGCGCACTCTCTGCCAGCGCAGCCCGAGGGGGCTGGTGGTGATGAAGCAGTTGCTGCGCCAGAGCCGGGGGCTGCCGGTGGCGCAGGGTTTGCGGGCGGAGATCGCGGCCTTTGCGTCGTATGCCAAGAGCGAGGATTTCCGGGAGGGCCTGGCGGCGTTCGCGGAGAAGCGGGATCCTGTGTTTGGGGGGCAGGTCTAACGACAGCATAATCGGCGTCTCTGGGATCCTGCCGGGTGGCTATTGCCACCCTTTCGCGGGCGGGGCCCGCTCCTACGGTCTTTTAACAGGCATTGGCCAAACAAAAAAAGGGCCTACCCGGTGGGTAGGCCCTTTTTCTGTTTGGCTCCGCCTGCTGGGCTCGAACCAGCGACATGCTGATTAACAGTCAGCTGCTCTACCAACTGAGCTAAGGCGGAATAACTTAAGGCGCGTATCTTAGTGTCGGTCCCGGGGGGCGTCAACCTCCCCGGGGCCT
>JBFJUC010000040.1:0-13722 GCA_041624875.1 Alcanivorax sp. | reverse complement strand
TGATCAAGGGCGGCATGGAGAAGTACGCGATCAAGAACCCGATCTTCAAACCCAGCAAGATCGCGCCCAAGTACGACGACTACCTGATCTTCGAAGGCATCTCCGTGGACGAGCAGGGCAAACAGCACTACCTGGATGTGCACATCGCTTACCGCCAGGCCTGCCTCAACGCCATCGAGTACCTGAAGAAGTTCGGTTATACCGGTGCCCAGGCCTATTCGCTGCTCGGTTGCGCTCCGGTGCAGGGGCACATCAGCGGGGTGGTGGACGTGCCCAACGCCTGCGCCACGCTGTGGCTGCCCACGGACATCTTTGACTTCGACCTCAAACCCGGCGTCGACGGTCCGCAACACAGCGTGGCCGGCAGCACCGACGTGCCGCTGGCCAAGGATAAATAGGGGAGGGCGCCACCATGCCGCTATACGACTACAAATGCACCGACCACGGCCTGTTCCACGAGCTGGTGCCGGTGCAGGCGTCCGGGGAAACCTGCCCTTGCCCCACCTGCGGTGTGCTGTCCGCGCGGGTGATCCTGGTCGCCCCGGAGGTTCTGGATATGGCCCCGGAGCGGCGCTCGGCCTTCGAGCGCAACGAACGGGCCCGCCACGAACCGCGCCGCGGCAACTCGCACTCGGAAAAGGAGCAAGGCTGCTGCCACCACGAACGCCACAAACCCAAGGTCTTCTACACCGCCGAAGGCAATAAGATGTTTCCCTCCGCGCGGCCCTGGATGATCAGCCACTAAAAAGACAGTTGATAGTGGATAGTTGATAGCTGCGCGGGAGAGTTTCTCGGCGCATTAAAACGAAGAGGCCGCGCCCAAACCCTGGGCGCGGCCTCTTCGTTTTCGGGCTCCACGGGCGTTGCCCGCGTCGCTATCAACTATCCATTATCAACTGTCAACTAAAAAAGGATCATGCCGAGGCTTTCGGCGACGCAGGCGGGTTTGTCGTTGCCTTCCAGTTCGATGGTGACTTCATTGCAGAGCAGGTAGCGGCCTTCGCCCTTGGCGGTCACGGATTTCATCACGAAACGGCCGCGCACCCGCGCACCGGAAGGGACCGGCGCCAGAAAGCGGCAGCTGTTGAGGCCGTAGTTCAGGCCCGCCTTGGCGCCCTCAATGGCGTAGATTTCGTCCTTGAACATCGGAATCAGCGACAGGGTCAGGTAGCCGTGCGCGATGGGCCCGCCCATGGGCGACTCTTTCTTGGCGCGCTCCACATCCACGTGAATCCACTGGTGGTCGCCGGTGGCCTCGGCGAACTGGTTAATACGCTCCTGGCTTACCGTCATCCATTCGGTGACGCCCAGTTCCTTGCCTTCCCAGCTCTTCAGCTCTTCGGGGCCGTTGATTGTCAGCATCTGTCTCTCCTCGAACGATTCAAAAAAAGAGATAGCTTCAGGCTTCACGCGGCAAGCTTCAAGCTCAATAAGCCGCGGGCCAGGTCGCCGCCGGCTTGTGGCCTGAGGCCGATGTTGTATCCTGCGTTCAGAGTTTCTTCGAGGTTTTCCATGCACATCCATATTCTTGGCGTCTGCGGCACCTTCATGGGGTCGCTGGCGCAGCTGGTGCGGGCCCAGGGGCACCGGGTCACCGGGTCCGACCAGAACGTTTACCCGCCGATGAGCGATCAGCTCAGCGCCGCCGGTATCGAGCTGATCCAGGGCTATGACCCGGCTCAGCTGGCGCCGGCCCCGGATCTGGTGGTGATCGGCAATGCCCTGAGCCGGGGCAACCCGGCGGTGGAGCATGTGCTGGACCAGGGCCTGCCCTATACCTCCGGCGCCCAGTTGCTCGCCGAGGTGGTGCTGCCCGGGCGCTGGGTGCTGGCGGTGGCGGGCACCCACGGTAAGACCACCACCGCCTCGATGCTGGCCTGGATTCTGGAAGACGCGGGCCTCGACCCCGGTTATCTGATCGGCGGCGTGCCCGGCAACTTCGGCGTCTCCGCGCGGCTCGGCGGCACGCCGTTTTTCGTGGTGGAGGCGGACGAGTACGACACCGCCTTTTTCGACAAGCGCAGCAAGTTCGTCCATTACCGGCCGCGCACCGTGGTGCTCAATAATCTCGAGTACGACCACGCGGATATCTTTCCGGACCTGGCCGCCATCCAGACTCAGTTTCACCATCTGCTGCGTGCCGTGCCGTCCCTGGGCCGGGTGATTCTGCCCCATGGCGAAGCCGCCCTGGAGGAAACCCTGGCGCGGGGCTGCTGGAGCGAGGTGGAACGGTTTGGTGAGCAGGCGGATCCTGGCTACCGGCTGGAACGCCCGGACGGCTCCCGCTTCACGGTGCTGGAAAAGGGGACGGACATTGCCGTGGTGGACTGGTCGCTCACCGGCCGCCATAACGTCAATAACGCCATGGCCGCGCTGCTGGCGGCGCGCCATGTGGGTGTCACCCTGGAAGACGGCGCCGCCGCCCTGGGCCGCTTCCAGGGCGTGAAGCGCCGCATGGAGCTGCGCGGCGAAGTGGACGGTGTACGCGTCTACGACGACTTCGCCCACCACCCCACCGCCATCGCCACCACCTTGGATGGCCTGCGCCGCCGGGTCGGTGACGAAAAGGTGCTGGCGGTGATCGAGCCCCGCTCCAACACCATGCGCCTGGGCCGCCACCGGGAAGCGCTGGCCGCCAGTGCCCGGGACGCGGATCAGGTCATCTGGTATCAGCCGCCGGGGCTGGAATGGTCGCTGGATGCGGTGGTCGCCGAGTCGCCGGTGCCGGCGCGGGTGGAAACCGACCTGGATGCCCTGGTGGCGTCGGTGGCGGCGCACCCCGGGCCGCTCACTGTGGTGGTAATGAGCAACGGCGGCTTCGGCGGTGTGCACGAAAAACTGCTGGCGGCGCTGCGACAGCGTTCGACCCTGAGGAGTGAAGCCCATGACTGAGAGCGCCCGCCAACGGGTCACCCTGGCGTTCACCGGTGCCTCCGGCGCCCCCTACGGGTTGCGGCTGTTGCAGTGTTTGCTGGCGGCGGACTGCGAGGTGTTCGTGATCTTGTCCAAGGCGGCGCGGGTGGTGATCGGCATGGAGACTGATCTCAGCCTGCCCGCCGGCACCGGTAAGGCGGAAACCGTGCTGCGCGAGTACGCCGGTACCGACCGGGGCGCGCTCACCGTTTGTGGCCTGGAACAGTGGACCGCGCCGGTGGCCTCCGGCTCCGGCGCGCCGGCTTCCATGGTGGTGTGCCCCTGTTCCACTGGCACCCTGTCGGCGATCGCCAGTGGCGCCAGCGACAACCTGATTGAGCGGGCCGCGGACGTGGCGCTCAAGGAGCACCGCCAGTTGATTCTGGTGCCCCGGGAAAGCCCGTTCTCGGCGATTCATCTGGAAAACATGCTCAAGCTGGCGCGGCTGGGCGTTACCATTCTGCCCGCGGCGCCCGGGTTCTATCACCGCCCGCAAAGCGTCGACGATCTGGTGGACTTCGTGGTGGCGCGAATTCTTGATCAGCTCGGCGTCGAGCAGACCCTGGTGAAACGCTGGGGCGAGTAACGTTCTGCGGGGTTCAGCCGCCAGTCAGAAGATGGCCGGCGAGACCCAGGGTGAAGCCCGCCACGGCGCCCAGCGGCGGCCCCCAGTGTCGGCGCAACCGGGCTTGCGGAGCGATGTCCTGAAAGATCAGATAAAGAATGCCGCCGGCGGCGAACACCATGATGGCGCCCAGTAGCCGGTGGGCGTCCGCCAGCCACACCGCGCCGATGGTAGCGAAGAGCGGCCCCAGTAACGCCAGGGCCGTGAATACCCACAGCAAGCGCCTGGCGCTTGTGCCCGTGCCCTGACGCATTTCACGGAAGGCGTTGAAGCCTTCCGGGCCATTCTGCAGGGCAATCAGCAGCGCCAGCAGGGCGCCGCCACCCTGGCCGCCGGCCTGGGTGGCCCCCAGCGCGATGGCCTCGGGAATGAAATCCAGCAGCATGGCCATCAACTGCGCGCCGGCACCGCCGCGCCGGGCCAGGGCCCGGTCGGCGAGCATGAACACCACGCCGCCAGCGACGAACGCCATCAGGGTGACGGCGTTGGGCAGGCGGGCACTGCCTTCGGGGATCAGCACCAGGGCCACGGCGGCGAGCAGCGCGCCGCCGCCGAAAGCGATCACACTGTGCCGGAATTCCGCTTCCAGCCAATCAGGGTGAATACGCTCGAAACGGGCGAGAAGGCCGCCCAGCGGTATGGTGGCACCGGCCACCAGGCTGAGCAGCACTGCTTGCGGCATCGCCTCCATGGGTCGGGCTCCGCGTTACAGGCTGTAGTGGATCGGCACGGTCACTTCGATCGGTTCCGAGGCCAGTTCCACGGGCGGCTCAGGGAACCGCAGGCGACGCACCAGTTCCAGGGATTGTTGGTCGAGGATACGACTGTTGGAGCCGCTCACCAAGGTCACGTCGCGGGCGCGGCCATCGCCGTCCAATGAGAAGCGCACTTCCACCACCCCCTGCTGGCGACGCATCCGCGCCCGCGCCGGGTATTCCTTATTGTATTCAATGGTGTCACGGACCTTGCCCAGATAGCGATCCAGCAGGTTGTCGTGGTCGCCGCTCTTGCGCGCGCCCTCGCCGGGATCGCCGGCGATGCCTTTCTGGCCCTGGGGTTGTTGCTGAGCCTGGTCGGCGGTGCGGGTTTCCGTGTCCTGTTCCGGCGCGGGCGCCGCCGGCGCGGTTTCCTCCGGCTCGGGCTCGGGTTCAGGCTCCGGTTTGGGCTCGGGCTTGGGTTGTGGCTTGGGCTTGGGCTTGGGTTTGGGCTTGGGTTTGGGCTCCGGCTTTGGCTTCGGCTCGGGTTTCGGTTCCGGCTTTGGCTTTGGTTTGGGCTCCGGTTTTGGCTCGGGCTTGGGTTCCGGTGCCGGCTCCGGGGCGGTGGCCACCGGGCTGTCACTGGGCTTTTGCGCCAGATTCAGTGTTACCGCCTGCTGTTGCCCCGGCTTGGCGGGGCGGCCGCCGGCCAGGGTCATGCTACCCACGCCCACCAGCAATACGGCGTGGGCGGCCAGGGCCAGGCTCCAGGCGAAAATCACGCGGGGTTTGGCCATCACGGTGTGCTCTTACTTCGGGTTACCAGGCGTACTTCTTCCACGCCGGCGTCGCGCAGGGTTTCCAGGCTGTCACGCAGGGTGCTGAGTGCGGTCTCGGCGTCGGCCATTAGGCGCACCGGCTGCGGGGCGTCGCTGTCGGCGGGCGGTTCGCCGGTCTGCCGGGCCGGGTCGGCTTCGGCGTCCGACTCTGTGTCGGCGGCGCGCCGATGCTCGCGGATCAAGTCCGCCATCCGGCTGGGGTCCACCGGCTGGCCCTGATGCAGCAGCCGGCCTTCCTTATCCAGCACCAGCATGAATTGATCCAGGTTTTCCTTAGTGTCGGCGCTGGCGCTGTCCGGTGCGTCCACATTTCCTTCCGGTCGTGGCGCCAACTGGCCGGCCACCATGAAGAAGATCAGCAGCAGAAACACGACGTTGATCAGCGGCAGCACCGGCTCCAGGGGCGGGCGGCGGCCGCTGTCCGGAGATTCCAGGTTCATGGCATCAACTCCAGCTGCACATCCTTGATGCCAGCGGCGCGGGCCGCGTCCAGGGTGGCCAGGGCGGCCTGCAGCGGCGCTTCCGCCTCGCCGGTGATCAGCACGGTATCGTCCCGCCCTTGCAGTCGCTCCGCCAGTGCCGCCACCGCATAGCGTTCGCCTTCCATCTCCACTTGGCCGTCGGCGGTCACCGTCAGCGTCAGCCAGTCCTTATTCTCACGCTGCTCGCTGGCTTCGCTGGGCAGCACATTGACGGGCAGGTCCTTCCAGTCGCCAAAACGGCTGGCGAGCATGAAAAAGATCAGCAGAATAAACACCACATCAATCAGTGGCGTCAGGCTGATGCTCGGGGAGCGATGGCGTTCCGGTTCCAGATGCATGGATCAGCCGCCGACGGCGACCCGGCGTGGCGCCTGATCGCGGGCCGGTGCGTCAGCGCTGGCTGTTTGTCCGGCGCCGATCCGGCGCACCTGCACCTTCAGACGGGCCAGCCGGTCCTGCAGCTTTTCCCGGCACAGCTCAATGGTGCGGTCGGCCCAATGGAAGGCCGCCAGCGCGGGGATCGCCACGGTAAGACCGGCGGCGGTGGTGAGCAGCGCTTCCCAGATGCCGCCGGAGAGAATCGACGGGTCCACCTGGGAACCGGCGGCCTCCAGCGCCTGGAAGGCGCCGATCATACCGAACACGGTGCCGAGCAGGCCGATCAGCGGCGACAACGCGCTGATCACTTCCAGGGTGCGCAGGCCGCCGCGCATGTCCTCAAGCGCTTCGCGGCCGCGCCGCAGGCTGTCTTCTTCCCAGCTGTCCGCGTCCATGGCGCGGTTGTGCCAGGCGCTCAGCACCACCTGATCCACTGGCGACCGTCCGGCGCCCCCGACCACCGGCGCGTCGCCGCGCTCCAGGCTTTCCAGCAGGGCGTCGGCCTGTTTGCTGGCCACCGGCCGCAGGCGGGCAAACTGGAGCATCTTGGTGATCAGCGTGGCCAACGCCACCACGGACAGAATCGCCAGTAACCACATGGCGGGGCCACCGGCGACGAACCACTCCGGGAGTTGAAGCTGTAAGGAAGACATCATGTCCGAACTCCTGTTGACGGGCGCATACCGCCATCACGGAAACAAAGGGCAGAAAAAGGCGAGATCGCCAGAGGGCCGGAGTCTAGCACTTCAGGCTCTGAATGCAAGTCATTCCTATTTACATTTCAGATGTGCTGTTCTCTCCAGCAGGGGGCGCGGGTTATCGCTGACGCCGGACCTCTTTTAGAGGCTTGGCAGCTGGCCCCAATCGTTAGGTCCGGTCTCGGTGGCTGGGTCCAGGACTGTGTGAGGCAGGGAGCCGAACACAAGCCTCCAGGGACGGATTCACGGCGGGTCCTGGACCCGGCCACCGAGACCGGGCCGGGCTACGAAGTCACAGCCTTAGTCTCAGCGCTGCATGAGCGTGTAGTTGAGCTCGGAATCAATCAGCTCGCCGTCGGCGTTCAGCATTTCCACCGCGTTGGTGGCTTTCTGCAGAAAGCGGAATTGCTCCGCCGGATCGGTGGGGTTAAGGATAAACAGCGGGTAGGATTTGCCGTCCACGGATTGTCGCTCGGCAATCCATTCGCCCCGGTCCACGTCGCTGCCGCCGGTCTTGGCGCCGTCCAGGTATTGCTGGCGCAACTCAAACCGTGATGGCTGGTCCATCTCGTTCCGGTACAGGGTCAGGGTGGTTTTGATCCCGGAGCAATCCGCGCAGGGCAGCACGCCCTGATAGACCGTTTTGCTGGCTTTAGGGTCCGGTTGCACTTCGGGCGCGGTCTGACAGGCCGCCAGTGCGAACACGGCGCCCAGAGTAAGGACGGAAAGGGCTTTTTTCATCTTGGTCTCCCTGACAAAGGATAAGAGTTGTCAGTATAGACCGCGCGCCGTGAACGGATTCACAGCTTTAACAGTGTTTAACCGCGAAGAGCGGGTCAGTCCCGGCGGCGCGCCAAGTAGCGTTGCACCCCTTCCGCAATCAGAAAGACCACCCCCAAAGCGATTAGAAAATACAGCAGAATCATGTTTCCCCAGACTAGTGAGTCAGCCGAAAGCTTGATGCCAAGCCATTTTTTGCATTTGAGAATAGGGCAGCGACGGCCCTTAAAACAGTAACTTACTGTTAATGCTTGTTATCGTTCTGACCGGTGACAGGTTTTAAAACCACTTCTGGGGGTAAGAATAACGACCTATGCAATTAGCGTCATTGGACTTTGGTGGAAAGGGGACCCGGTTCACAGTTCGCGGCCATCCCGCCGGGTGACCGGGTCCGTCTAGAGGGGCTTCAGCCGAGCAGTTCCAGCGGGCCGGTGCGCTCTATACCGCGCTGATAGGCAGGGCGTGCTTCCACGCGCTGAATAAAGTCGCGGATATGCGGCAAGGCGTCCAGGTTGGCGCGGGCGCCGGCGGCCTGCAGCGGGAAACTCATTTGCACGTCGGCGGCGGTCAGTGCCTCGCCGGCGAACCAGGTGTGGCTGGCGAGATGGCTTTCCACCAGGCGCAGTTGATCTTCGATGCGCGGCTGCACGAAGCCGCCCACCAGACCGCCGCTGATTTTTTTGGCGATGGGCTTGGCGAAGAACGGCATCGGCGCCTTGGGCACCCGGCTGAAGATCAGCTTCATCACCATCAGCGGCATCAGGGAGCCTTCCGCGTAGTGCAGCCAGTACTGGTAGTTCAGCCAGTTGGGGTCGTCCACGGCGGGTTTGAGGCGGCCGCCGCCGTGTTTTTCCACCAGGTACTCGATAATGGCGCCGGATTCCGCTACCACGATGTCGCCGTCGGTGATCACCGGCGACTTGCCCAGCGGGTGCACCCGGCGCAGCGCCTCGGGGGCCAGCATGGTGTTGGGGTCGCGTTTGTAGTGCTCGATCTCGTAGGGAATGCCGAGTTCCTCGAGCAGCCAGACAATGCGTTGAGAGCGGGATTTTTCCAGATGGTGGACGATGATCATTGAGCTTCCCCGATACGGTAACGGTGGTGAATGCAGCGCAGAGCATAGCATCGGGCGGCCTGCTTTGCCGTCAAAGCGATACCTGAGGGCGTAGCGTCGATCGCGGCGGAACACCACGATGAAAGCACCGCGATGAATATGGGATCAGCCGCCGCTGCCGGCGGCGCGCGCCTCGGCCTGGGTGACCGCCGCGGCGGCCTGGGCGCCGGGCAGCCGGTGCACCGCTTCCAGCACGTCGTCGAGCACCGCCTGGCTTTTCCAGGCCGACGGCGTGTTGACGATGGCCGACACCGCCCAGGTGGTGTTGTTGCTGTCGCGGGTGAAGCCGGCCACTGCGCGCACATTGGTGAGTGAGCCGGTCTTGATGTGGCCTTCGCCGCGCAGGCCGGTGCCACGCAGCCGGTTGTGCATGGTGCCGTCCATGGCCACCAGCGGCAGCGAGGCGATCAACTCGGCGGCGAACGGGCTGCGCCAGGCCTGCTGCAGCATTTTGATCTGCTCCATGGGGCTCATGCGCGCGCTGCGGGAAAGTCCGGCGCCGTTATCCAGCACCACCGCGCGCGGATCCATTCCTTTCAGCGCCATCCAATCCTTGATGGCGCGCGCGGCGGCGGCCAGGTCGTCGCGGTCTTCGGCCAGGCGGTGTTCGGCGCCGATGGTCAGGTAGAGCTGGCGCGCCATCACGTTGCTGCTCCACTTGTTGATGTCGCGGACCATGGTGACCAGGTCCGGCGATGAAGTGGTGGCGAGCAGGTCGGCGCCGGTGGGCAAACGGTCGAAGCGGGTGGCGCCGGTAAGGGTGCCGCCCAGCTGTTGCCACAGGCCGCGGATAATGGCGGCGGTATAGGTTTCCTGGCTCATCAGCGACAGATAGTCACCGGCCCGGCACCCGGGTGGCAGTGAGCCGGTGGCGGTGACCGTGATGCGGCCGTTGTCCTGGTAGCTGGGCTCCAGTTTGAGACGTCGCCCGGACGGGCATCGGCCACCGCGGGTCAGTGTGATCTGGTTGTCCAGGGTCACGACGTCGGCGACCGGATCCATCCAGGCGCTGACTCCGTCCTTGCGGGCGGCGAACTGGAAGTGAAACACGTTCAGGTTGGTGAGCAGGGCGTGGGGCTCCACCAGGAAGGGCGCGTGGGGGTCGTTGCCGTCATCGTCGAAATGCGGCTGGCCGTGGGGCAGCCGGAAATAGGAATCGTCCAACACCAGGTCGCCTTGCACTTGGCGGATGCCGTAGGCGCGCAGATCGCGCAGTAACTGCCAGAGCCGTTCCTCGGTGAGTTTGGGGTCGCCGGCGCCGACCAGGAACAGGTCGCCTTGCAGAACATCGCCCTTCAATTCGCCGTTGGTGTAAACGCGGGTGTGCCATTTGAAGCTGGGGCCGAGCAGTTCCAGCGCCGCGTAGGTGGTCAGCAGCTTCATGGTGGAGCCCGGGTTCATTACCCGGTCGGCGTTGACGAAGCGCGCCTCGCCCGGGCCGTCCAGGGGTATGGCGGCGAGGGCCAGCGCTTCGTCCGGCAGCTGCAGCGCTTCCATGCGCTCCATGATCCGCTCCGGCCAGTCTTCGGCGCCGGCAGGGGCGGTCAGGAGGGTGGCGGCAACAACAATCGACAGAACACGAACGGCAAGCCGCATAAGTCCGGAACTCTCCCTGTTTAGGGTGCAAGGGGTTAGTGAACACTAGCGTAAAGGAAAAGCCGGGGTCGGTCAGGAGGGCGTTGGTAGGGCAATTGTAAATTCTTCAAGCGCGCAACGTAGCGGGGTTTGCGCGGCGATTTGTTATAGTGGCGGCGCGGACCGCTCACGCTGGCCAACGAGGAAATCTGGATGTCCAAACTGTTGCTTAACTTGCGCCGGGTGCCCGATGACGAGCGCGATGAGATCTGCGCGCTGCTGGACCAGCACGGCATTGCCCATTACCAGACCGAGCCCAGCGTCTGGGGTGTTTCCGCCGGCGGCATCTGGCTGAGCGACGATCAGGATTGGGAGCGGGCCCGGCCGTTGCTGGCGGATTATCAGCGGCGCCGTCTCGAGCAGCAGCGCGCCGCCTTCGAACAGGCCCACCAGCGCGGCGAGCCCACCACCGTGTGGCGCAACCTGCGCGCCCGCCCGTTGCGGGCGCTGGCATTCCTGGCCGCCGCCATCGCGGTGCTTATGCTCACCATCGTGCCGTTCGTCACGCTGGGGTAGGTCGGGTTAGGCCAAAGGCCGTAACCCGACATTCGGTTAGGCGTTGCGCGCCAGGTTCTCCGGGTCGCCCACATCGATGCCCTTGTGTTGCAGGTCGGCGTGGTAGGAGCTGCGCACCATGGGGCCGGACGCCACCGAGGTGAAGCCCATCTTGCGGCCTTCCACGGCGAACATTTTGAAATCGTCCGGGTGCACGTAGCGCTCCACCGGGGCGTGGAATTTACTCGGCTGCAGGTACTGGCCGATGGTGATCATGTCCACGCCGTGGTCGCGCAAATCGCGCAGCGTTTCCAGAACCTGATCGTTGGTCTCGCCCAGGCCTACCATGATGCCTGACTTGGTGGGCACGTCCGGGCGCCGCTCGCCGAAGCGCTGCAGCAGTTTCAGGGAATGCTCATAGCGGGCGCCGGGGCGGGCCTTTTTGTACAGGTGCGGCACCGTCTCGATGTTGTGGTTGAACACGTCCGGCGGGGTGGCGTCGAGAATGTCCAGGGCATCGTCCAGGCAGGGTCGGAAATCCGGGGTCAGGATTTCCACCTTGGTGTCCGGGCTCAACGCGCGCACTTCACGGATGCACTCGGCGAAGTGGGCGGCGCCGCCGTCGGGAAGATCGTCCCGGTCCACCGAGGTGATCACCACGTACTTGAGCCCCAGATCGGCCACCGATTCCGCCAGGTGCTTGGGTTCGTCCGGGTCGAGGCCGTTGGGCCGACCGAAACCCACGTCGCAGAACGAGCAGCGCCGGGTGCAGATATCGCCCATGATCATGAAGGTGGCGGTGCCGCCGCCGAAGCATTCCGGCAGGTTGGGGCAGGCCGCCTCCTCGCAGACGGTATGCAGCTTCTGCTTGCGCAGCATCGATTTGATGCGCTGAATTTCGCCGTTGGCGGGCACTCGCACGCGAATCCAGTCCGGTTTGCGCTCGCGCGTCGGGCGGACTTCGTTGACCAGCGGGATGGTGCGGACCTTGTCGGCGCCGCGTAGTTTGTCGCCGATTTTAACCTTCGCTTTCACCGGGCGGTCGGCCTGGGCTTCGCTCATGGCGGTCTCTCTTACGGTTGTGTGCCTTTTGGGCGTCATCGATCGGCGCCAGTATACCAACTTGGTGGCGGGGCTGTCCGGGGCGTAAGCCCCAACCGGCGCGACAGAATGGTAACCAGATCCTGTTCCAGCGCCTGGCGGGACACCGCCACGCCTTCGGCGGCCAGGCTGGTGACCGGCTGGCCGGCGTAGCCACAGGGGTTGATACGCCGCCAGGGCGCCGGGTCCGGCTCGCGGTTGAGCGACAGGCCATGGTAGCTGCCGCGCTGGCGGATGCGCAGCCCCAGCGAGGCGATCTTGGCGCCCGCCACATAGACGCCGGGGGCGCCGGGCCGGTTTTGCGCGTCCAGGCCCTGGCCGCGCAGGTACTCCACCACGCTGTCTTCAATGGCGGTGACCACGGCGCGGGCGCCGAGGCCCAGCCGGCGCACGTCGAGCAGCAGGTAAATCACCGTCTGCCCGGGGCCGTGGTAGGTCACTTGGCCGCCCCGGTCGCTGTGCACCACCGGAATATCGCCGGGGTCGAGGATGTGCTCCGGCTTGCCGGCCTGGCCCAGGGTGTAGACCGGCGGGTGCTCCAGTACCCACAGCTCGTCGCCGGTGTGCGCGTCGCGCTGTTCGGTGAAATCCTTCATCGCCTGCCAGCAGGGCGGGTAGTCGACGCGGGGAAAATAACGCACGGTCACGGACGAGGCTGGCATGGCGGGCGCCGGCTCAGAGGGTGATTTTAACGTGCGGGCAGGCATCCAGATCCCGGTAGATGTTTTCCACCTGTTCGCGGTGGTGCAGCGTCACGCTGGCGGTGATCGACACGAAGTTGCCCTTGGTGCTGGGGCGGCTGCTCATATCGGCGTGGCGGTCGAAATCCGCCAGGTGCTGTTCGAGGATCTCCGCCACCGCGTCTTCCAGGGGGGCGTCGGCGGCGCCCATGACCTTGAGCTGCATGTCGTGGGGGAAGTCCCACAGGTCTTCGCGGATCGCCATGGTCGGTCTCTCTTCGTCGAATCGGGCTTCGGTTCGGTGTATCAGTCCAGGCCGCAAAGGCGGCGCTTGAACTGGATATAGTGACGCGACAGCGTTTTCCAAGTGTCGCCGGGCCGGCCGTCGCCCACCGGGCGGTCATTCAGGCGGGTGATCGGCACCACATCCTTGGTGGAGCTGCTGACCCAGATCTCGTCGGCGTCGTGTAGCCGCTGCTCGGGGATGGCCTGCTCCGCCACCGGCAAGCCGTGCTCTCGGCACAGCTCGACCACCAGATCGCGGGTAATGCCGCCGAGGATGCGCGCGCTGTGCGGCGGCGTGCTGATCTTGCCGCCGTGCACCGTGAACACGTTGCTGGCGGCGCCTTCGGTGACCAGGCCGTCGCGCAGCAGCACCGCCTCCAGCGCCCCGGACATCACCGCCTGCTGGCGCAGCAGAATATTGGGCAGCAGCGAAATCGACTTGATATCGCAGCGTGCCCAGCGGGTGTCCGCCAGGGTGACGGCCGCCGCGCCACGGGTTTGCTGCAAGCTGTCGGCGGTGGGCACTGGAATCGCCGCGCTGGTGAGAAACACGGTGGGCGCCACCGGTGGGTCGGGGAAGGCGTGATCGCGCTTGTCGGCCACGCCCCGGGTGATCTGCAGATAGACCGACAGATTGCCGCCGCCGTTGGCCGCCACCATGGCCTCGCAGAGCCGCCGCCATCCGGCGCGGTCATGGGGGTTGGCGATGGACACCTCCGCCAGCGACCGTTCCAGGCGCTGCAGATGGGCATCAAGACGGAACAGCACGCCGTTGAAGGCGGGGATGACCTCGTAGACACCGTCGGCGAACAGAAAGCCCCGGTCCATGGGCGAAATACGGGCCCGATCCGGGTCCATGAATTCGCCGTTGAGGTAGACCTTGCCGTTCGCCATGAGCGGCCTCTAGCTGAACAATCCTTTAAAGAACAATACGACGTGGTCCCAGATCTTGGCAAAGAAGCCGGCTTCTTCCACGTTTTCCAGCGCCACCAGCGGTCGTTG
>JBFJUC010000039.1:0-13758 GCA_041624875.1 Alcanivorax sp. | reverse complement strand
GCCGTGATCAAGATCGGCGCCGCCACCGAAATGGAGATGAAAGAGAAGAAAGCCCGCGTCGACGACGCCCTGCACGCCACCCGTGCGGCCGTTGAAGAAGGCGTGGTGCCCGGCGGCGGTGTCGCCCTGGTGCGTGCCCTGACCAGCATCGGCAAGCTGAAAGGCGACAACGACGATCAGACCGCCGGTATCGCGCTGATTATCCGCGCCCTGGAAGCCCCGCTGCGCCAGATCGTCTACAACGCCGGCGGTGAGCCGTCCGTGGTGGTACAGGAAGTGCGCAACGGCAAAGGTAACTACGGTTACAACGCCGCCACCGGTGAGTACGGTGACATGATCGAGATGGGCATCCTGGACCCGGCCAAAGTGACCCGGTCCGCCCTGCAGGCAGCCGCTTCCGTGGCCGGCCTGATGATCACCACCGAAGCCATGATCGCCGACAAGCCTGAAGAAGGCGGCGGTGGCGCCCCGGATATGGGCGGCATGGGTGGAATGGGCGGCATGGGCGGCATGATGTAAATCAGCCGGTCATCCGACCCACTAAAAACCCCGGCGGGTTCTCCCGCCGGGGTTTTTTTATGGGTATGCTGCCACGATGCAAACCCGCGATCCTAAACTCCTTCCACACGCCTTGGTGTTCATCGCCCTGGTGCTGGCATTGGCCCTGGCCCATCAATGGGTGAACCCGTGGCTGCGCTACGACCGCGCCGCCGTGGCCGGCGGGGAGGTGTGGCGCCTGGTCACCGCCCACCTGGTGCACCTGAATCTCTGGCATGCGCTGCTCAATCTGGGCGGCCTGGTGCTGATTCTGTTTTTCTTCCGCGATCTGCTGGACCGGCGGCGGTTCTGGCTGTGGTTCGCGGTGAGCGCGCCGCTGGTGGGGGCGGTGTTCTTCGTGCTCGACCGGGACCTGGGCTGGTATGTGGGCCTGTCGGGCCTGCTGCAGGGGTTGCTGGTGCTCTGCCTGGTGATCGGTTGGCGCGGCAACCCGGTACTGCACACCCTGGTGCTGGCGGTGGTGGCCGGTCGGCTGGTTTGGGAGCAAACGCCGGGTTACGACGTGGAGTACCTGCGCGCCTGGATCAACGGCCGGGTGTACGTGAACGCCCATCTCTACGGTGCGCTCAGCGGCGCGTTGCTGGCAACGGCTATACGGCTGGCCGCTTGCCGCCGGCGCACAACCCTCGGACGGCGCCCGGACATTTGCTAAGCTGTCGGGCCGGCCGCACAGGAACCACACCATGAATGAAGCGCAGCGTCAGAGTTATCTCCGCGCCCTGGGTCTGACCCCCTGGGTGGCGCGCACGACGCTGCCCGGCGCGGCGCCGTCCGAGCCGCTGGACTGGGCCGACGAAACCGACGCCGGGGAAAGTCCGGCGGCCCCGCCGGTGGAAGCCACGCCGGTGCGCACCGCGCCGGGTGTCGGCGACGCCGAGCAGCCCGCCAGAGAGACCGCGCCGGTCGCTGCCGTTGCCGAGGCGCCCGCAAACCGGGCGCCGGCGCCCCGCGACAGCGTCGCCGAGACCCCGGCCCGGCAGCCCGCCCCAGCGCACGCGGCGGGCCTGACCTTCACCCTGGAGGCGCACCTGGCCGGCGACACCTGGGTGGTATTCCAGCAGGAAGACCCCCAGGCGCCGGAGCTGGGCCGCTACACCGGCGCCCTGGCCGCGTCCTTGCTGGCGGTGTTCGGCGCCGCCCCGGAGCGCCCGCGCCGTTTCTACTGCCCGCTCACCAGCCAGCCGATGAATGCCGCCGAGGCCGCCCAGGCGCTGACCGCCTTCTTTGCCGGGCTGAGCCGCCAGCATGGCGGCCGTCGGGCGCTGATCTGCGCGGACGACACCCTGGCCAGGGCGGTGCTGGGCGGAGAGCGTTTTCAGACCG
This sequence comes from Alcanivorax sp., assembly GCA_041624875.1. Taxonomy (GTDB): domain Bacteria; phylum Pseudomonadota; class Gammaproteobacteria; order Pseudomonadales; family Alcanivoracaceae; genus Alloalcanivorax. The sequence continues at coordinate 11,877 of JBFJUC010000039.1, read as the reverse complement.
TGAAGCTGGGCGAGATGCCGGCGCTGGCGGTGGACAGCCTGCAGGAAATGCTCGACCGGCCGGCGGTCGCCAAGAAGCGCAGTTGGCAGGCGATGGTAACGCACGGCTTCGCCGGATCGCGCGGATGACGGTGGGGCCGGATGGGGCCCGCATGCGGGCCATGACCAGCGCCGACTTGCCGGCGGTACTGGCGATCGAAACCGCCAGCCAGCTCACCCCCTGGAGCGAAGGCAATTTCCGCGACTGTCTGCAGGGCGCTTACCGTTGCCGGGTGGCGGCGGTGGGGGGCGAGCCGGTGGGGTTCATGATTCTTTCCAGTGTCCTCGACGAGCGGCATCTGCTTAACGTGGCGGTGGACCCGACGCGCCAGCGTCGCGGGCTGGCGCTATGGATGCTGGAGGACGAGCTCGGCGAGGCGCTCGCGGCGTCCATGTCGGTGATGTACCTGGAGGTGCGCGCCGGCAACGAAGGCGCCCAGAGCCTCTACCGGCGTCTCGGTTTCGTCGAGAACGGCCGCCGCAAGGGCTACTACCGGGCCGGCACCGGCCGCGAGGACGCGGTGCTGATGATGTTGGAGCTGTTCGGGCATAAATAGCGTGCTACGAATCGGGGGCGGTGGGGCTTTCGGGTCGTTGTACGCGCCAGCCTTCCTCGGCGCGCTCCAGCAATAGCCGGCGTTCCTGTTCGAAGGTGTCGCCTTTGCTGAAGTTACCGAATTCCACCCGTACCGCGGCCAGGGCCATGACCATGGCGAAGCGGTCCATGGCGTCCCGTTCCTCGTCGCGCTTCACCGCCTTGTTGTACTCGGACAGATCCCGTTGCGCTTCCATGGTGTAGCGCACATCCAGAGCGACGTGGTCGTCGTCTTCCGGGTAACGGCTGGCGGTTTCCACCTCGGTGACCTGGAACAGCTCGTTAAGATGGGCCTGCTTGAGTTCCTGGTTAAGGGCGTCGCGGATCACGTCGTCGTCGGGGGTGTCGCCGCAGGCCGTCAGCAGGGCGATAAGCAACAGGGCGGGGGCCAGGTAGAAGGCTCGCATGGGATCATCCTTGTTTTGATTGTCGGTGTGTTGATCGCATTCCGTGCGACGAACTCTACCATGACCGCAACGCTTAGTCCTGATACCCCATGGCCTGCTGCACCTGGCGGGCCCAGGCGGTGCTGTGGCGGTAGGCCACTTCGTAGTAGGCCCGCTCGCCGAGCAGCGAGAGCGCGTCGAAACGCCCGGCCTCGTAGGCTTCTACTTCGGTGAGCACCGCGCCCAGCGGGCCGCGGCGTTCCAGCAGCGCACTTTTTACTTCCTGGCTGAGCGGCACCTGCTCCATCAGTTCGGGCATGGCGATGTCCATCAGCGCGTCCAGCTGCGACAACAGGCCGACGATAAAATGGTTCACCGAGGCGCTGCGTTCGCCGCCTTCCTGACCATGCAGTTCGGCCAGCACTTCACACATGCGTCCGCGTATCAGCATGCCCCGGGTGAGGGCTTCCGGTTTGTCCATCTCGCCGTCGATCAGGAACAAATTGGCCCAGCGTTTGATTTCTTCCAGGCCGAGCAGGGCGATGGCGTCGGACAGGGAGTTCACCTCCCGGCGCAGGCCCATGGCGGCGGAGTTCACCGTTTTAAGCAGGCGGTAGGTGAGCCCGGCGTCTTTGATGGCGATTTCTTCCAGCCGCGCCGGCGACGCGTCCGGGCTGTGCAGTTCGGTGAGCAGTTGCAACAGCAGCAGTTTGTTGCCGGCGATTTTCTTGCCTTTCACCGGCGACGGGGTGCTCAGGAAATCACCCTGGTAATAGTCGAAGCCCAGTTCCAGGCAGCGCTGAAATTGGGCCCGGTCGGCGATCTGGTCAGCAAGCAGTTCGACACCGTGGGCACGCAGCTTTTCCGAGGTGCGCCGCAGGCTGTCGGCGTCGATGTCGCGGATGTCGATCTTGACGATGTGGACGATATCCAGCAGCACGTCCAGTTCGTCGTCGGCCGGGTCATAGCCGTCCATGGCCAGCCGGTAGCCGCGCCGGGCCAGCGCCTTGAGGCGATCCACCAGGTCAGAGGTGAGCATCAGGTGTTGCGGAATTTCCAGGATGTACTGCTTTTTCGGCAGGTCGGGCAGCTCCGGTGCCATCAGCACTTCGTCGGTGACCTTCAGGAAGCTCGGCACCGAGAGGGTCTTGCCGCCCTGGAACACTTGGGTATAGGAGCCCAGAATCACGGTGTTGGTGGCTTCGATATCGGACAGCGAGGCGCCCTCGGCGGGCTTTTCGCCGTGCAGCAGCAATTGGAACGCGGCCACGTCCTGGTTGCGGGTGTACACCGGCCGGCAGGCCAGTATCACGTCGAGCTTGTCTTCCGCCTCAATGGCGTCCCGTGCTCTGATCACTCTTGGCGCTCCCCCTTTGGCTTAGGTTTCAAACGCGGCTGCTGACCTGGCCGCCGGCGCTGCGGGCCTGGCCGTCGGGTCCGTACAGGCCCTTGCCGACGGCTTCCTCGATGACGTTGAGCATGCGCTGGTTGTGCGCCATACGAATGCCGATCAGCACGCCGTTGGTTCGGTTCAGGCGCGCGGCCTGATCGGCGCGTTCACGGATCGTCTCCCAGAGCGCGGTGCAACCGGCGTCGGCGGCGGCCCGTGCGTCGCCGGCACGGTTGTCCGGGTAGCCGAGCCGCTGCTGGACCTGGCGGCGCTGCGTTTCGAAGCGCTCCAGTGCCTGAAAGCGCGCCTGCTTGGCCTCCGCCACCCGGGCCAGGCCGTCGCCATCGACCTCGCCGTCACGGAGCAACCGACGCTCTTCGTCGAGCAGTCCGATCAAGGTGTCCAGATGCGCGCGGTGGCGTTCCAGGTGCTCCGCCAGGCTCATTGCGAATCCGCGTCCAGCATGTCGCGCACGCTGGCGATCAGACCGTCGGCGATCTTGTCGGCGCGGATTTCCAGCCGGCCTTCGGAGATCGCCTGGCGAATCTCGTCGACCCGAGCGGTATCGATGTCCTGGCCGCTGTCGGCGGCGGGTTGGCGCAGATGGGCCACCTCGCCGGCCGTCGCGGCGCCGCCTTGCTTGGGCGCCTCGGTGGAGACCTTATCGCCGCCTTTGCCCTGATTCACCGTGCCCGGCTGGGTCAGGGGGGAAATGTTGTCAATTTTCAAGGGAAGCCCTCCGTCACGCGTTCATCCCGGTTATCGGCAGCGCCGGGAAAACCTTTAATGCTTAAAACAGTACCCGGGCGCGGCCCGGGCCGGTGACTCGCGCCACCACCACTTCCCGGTTGGAAAGACGCACCCGCACCCGGCCGCCCAGAGCGCCGTCGTCGAGGGCGTGGCCTTCGCGGCTGATGCGAAAGCCCTCGCCGCCGGCCACCAGCGTTACCGCCTGACGCCGCTCCACCAGCGCCGGCTGACGCAGTTGATGGCTTTGAATCACGGTGCCGGCGCGCAGCGGCCGGGTCGCTTCCAGGCCGACGATGTGATCTCGTTGCCGTACCGCGTTGGCGGGCAGGCGGCTCAGGTCGCCCTGTTCGGCGCGGAGCATGCCGGCGCGGATCGGCGTGCCCGCTGGCAGTTCGCCGGCGCTTACCCAGTACTGTCCGGTGACGGTGACCCGCGCCTGCATATAGCGCACCCGGCGCGCCCGCTCGCCGCAGCGCACGCCCACCGAGACCCGGCCCCAGGGCTTCTGGCCGCGGCCCGGCATGAACACTTCCGGGGCCACGCACGGCGGCAATTGGGCGCTCGGTGCGCGCACCTCCACGGCGACGCTGTCACCCACCCCGCCGGCGCGTTCCAGCAGAAAGGCGCGCACCGCACTGACCGCCGGGGTCTCGTTCGCGTCCACCGCCGGCTGGCCGGCACCGGCCAGGGTCGGTGCCATGGCGAACACCGCCAGCGATACGACGAACCGTGCAATGTAATGAAACAGGGGGCCTGGCATAGGGCGCCTCGGGGTAACGGGTTTTCCAGTCAGGTCCTCATTCTAGGTAACCGGCCGCCGGGCGAATAAACGAATTGGAATCAAAATGGTGGCTTGTTTTTGCCTTTGACCTGACCGTGCCGGCATTAGTCTCCACTCTGACCTACAAGCCATTGGAGCTTCGGCATGATTGACCGACTGGCCGCCGCCCTGCAATTCGACCAGGAAGCATTGAACCTGCGCCACCAGCGCCAGCAGGTTCTGGCCAACAACATCGCCAATGCGGACACGCCCAATTTCAAGGCGCGGGATTTCGACTTTTCCAGAGAGTTGTCCCGCGCCATGGACAGTGGCCGGCCCGCCGACGGCGGTCTGGCGTTGTCCACCACCGCCGCCGGGCACATCGCCGGCGGCAGCGCATCGGCGCCGGTTGGCGATCTGCTTTACCGGTTGCCCGCTCAACCCAGCCTGGATGGCAACACCGTGGACATGGACGTGGAGCGTACCCGCTTCGCCGACAACTCGGTGCGTTACCAGGCGGCGCTGACCATGCTCAACGGTCGCATCCAGGGCCTCAAGTCCGCGATGCAGCCCGAATAGCGGCCTGAATAGGAACCTAAGCCATGTCCATGTTTTCGATTTTTGAAATTTCCGGTTCGGCGATGACCGCCCAGGCGCAACGCATGAACGTCACCGCCAGCAATATGGCCAACGCCGACAGCGTCGCCGGCCCCGACGGCCAGGCATACCGCGCCAAGCAGGTGATGTTCGAGGCGCGCGGCCAGAACGGCACCGGTGTGGGCGGGGTGGCGGTGCGTGAAGTGATCGAGGACCCCGCGCCGATGCGCCGCGAGTTCCGCCCCGACCATCCGCTCGCCGACGACCAGGGCTACGTGACCATGCCCAACGTGGAACCGGTCAATGAAATGGTCAACATGATCTCCGCGTCGCGTTCCTACCAGGCCAACGTGGAAGTGCTGAATACCAGCAAGCAACTGATGATGAAGACCCTGACGCTGGGAGAGAACTGATGTCGACGATTGGCTCCAACGTGCTCAATTCGGTCAACGGCAATGCCGCCGCCCAGGCCGCCGCCGCGGCCAGCAAGTCCAACGGTGCGGATCTGCAAGACAGCTTCATGACCCTGTTGGTCACGCAGCTTCAGAACCAGGACCCGATGAACCCCATGGAAAACGCCGAGATGACCTCGCAGCTGGCGCAGATCAACACCGTCAGCGGCATCTCCGAGCTCAACAGCACCCTGGAAGGGATCACCGGCCAGCTTGACGCCGGCCAGGCGATGCAGGCCGCCAGCTTGATCGGTAGCGGCGTGCTGGTGCCCGGTAACCGGGTGCTGGTGGGTGAAGACGGCTCCACCACGCCGTTCGGCGTCGAGCTGGGGCAGGCCGCCGACGAAGTACAAATCACGGTGCGTAATGACAGTGGTGAGGTGGTGCGCCGCTTCGAGCCGTTTGCCATGGACGCCGGCAGCGAGTCCTTCACCTGGAACGGTGAAATGGACAACGGCGAGAACGCGCCCAAGGGCTCATACACGGTGTCCGTCGAAGCCAGCACCGATGGCGAGGCGGTGGACGTGGTGAACCTGAACTACGCGCTGGTCAGCGGCGTGAGCCTGGATGACAACGGCGCGCCGTTGCTGGATCTGGGCGGCGTTTCCGAACAGGTGAGTCTCGGCGATATCCGTCAGATTCTTTAAACACGATTTCGTAAAGAATAACTTCCAGGAGCACGAAGATGGGTTTTTCACAGGCACTCAGTGGTCTTAACGCCGCCGCCACCAATCTCGACGTGGTCGGCAATAACATCGCCAACTCTCAGACGGTCGGTTTCAAAGGGTCAAACGCGCAGTTCGCTGACGTTTACGCAGGCGCTCAGGTAGGTCAGGGCGTGCGCGTGTCCACGGTGCTGCAGGACTTTTCCAACGGCACCCTGGAAGCCACCGGTCGTAATCTGGATCTGGGCATTAACGGCAGCGGCTTTTTCCGTTTCACCCAGGGCGATCAGACCGTTTATTCCCGCAACGGTCAGCTCACCCTGACCGCCGACGGCTACCTGGAGAACGCGCAAGGCGCGCGCCTCACCGGCTTCCCGGCGGGGGTCGGCACCGGTGGTCAGCCGGAAGTGTTGCAGGTGCCCGCTGGTGCCATGGCCGCCACCGCCACCGATCAGGTGCGGGCGTCGTTCAACCTGGACGCCACCGTGGATCAGATCGATCGGGGCGCCACCCCGTTTGACGCCACCGACGGCGGCACCTATTCCTACGCCAACACCGGCACCGCCTACGACTCCCTGGGCGTGCAGCACACCATGACCACCTACTTCACCAAGACCGGTGAGAACCAGTGGGAAGTGCGGGTGGCCCTGGACGGCAACGCGGACGCTACTAATGTGGGCGAGCTGGCGTTTAACAACAACGGCACCCTGGACGAAGGGGCCAGCACCTTTCCCGGCTATGCCTTCACACCCGGCGGTGGCGCCGACCCGATTAACTTTGGCATTGATTTCGAAGGCACCACCCAGTTCGGCAACGACTTTGCTCTGGATTCACTGACCCAGAACGGTTACGCCGCCGGCTCTCTGGTGGGCATTGCGTTCGATGAGGTCGGCAACATCGTCGGTAACTACTCCAACGAACAATCCCAGGTGCTGGGCACCATCGCCCTGGCCAACTTCCGCAACCCGGAAGGCCTGCAACCGGAAGGCGATAACGCCTGGAGTGAAACCGGCGCCTCCGGCCAGCCGCTGCTGGGCCTGGCCGGCGCCGGCCAGTTCGGCAGTCTGGAAGCGGGCACCGTGGAAACCTCCAACGTGGACCTGACCAGCGAGCTGGTGGATCTGATCGTGGCGCAGCGCAACTACCAGGCCAACACCCAGACCATCAAGGTCCAGGACGAAGTGCTGCAGAGCGCCGTGAACTTGCGCTAATCGCGTAACAGGAGAGCCCGGATGGATCGCATTCTTTACACCGCCATGAGCGGCGCGCGCCAGAGCATGGACCAGCAATCGGTGGTCAGTAACAACCTGGCCAACGCCTCCACCGCCGGCTTCCGCGGGCAGATGCAGGCGTTACGGGCGGTGCCCGTGCAGGGCGACGGTGCCCTGGCCACCCGCACCTCGGTGATGGCGTCGACGCCGGGCGCCGATTTCAGCGCCGGGCCCATGAACGCCACCGGCCGCGACCTCGACGTGGCCATGCAGGGCGACGCCTGGTTGGCGGTGCAGGCCACTAACGGCGACGAAGCCTATACGCGCCGCGGCGACCTGCAGGTGGACGGCGACGGCGTGCTGAACAGCGCCGGCCGCCCGGTGATCGGTGAGGGCGGGCCGATCATTGTGCCGCTGGGTGCTCAGCTTTCCATGGGCGCCGACGGCACCCTGAGCGCCATCGGCGCCGGCGAGGACCCGGACGCGCTGGTGCAAATCGGCCGCGTCAAACTGGTCAACGGCGGTGAGGCCGAGTTGCAGCGCGGCGAAGACGGCCTGTTCCGGGCCGCCGGCGGCGCCCTGGGGATGGATGAGAATGCCCGGTTGGTGGCCGGTGCCCTGGAAGGCAGCAACGTCAGCCCGGTGGAATCCATGGTGGCGATGATCGACAACGGTCGCCGCTACGAAATGCAGATGAAGGTGATCGACAGCGCCGACCAGAACGCGCAACGCGCGGACAGTCTGCTATCGATCCAGTAAGCCTGGCAGCCAGGCGGAGGGGAACGAAATGATCAAATCCTTATGGACGGCCAAGACCGGTCTGGAATCCCAGCAGGTCAAGATGGATGTGATATCCAACAACCTGGCCAACGTCAGCACCAACGGCTTCAAGAAATCTCGCGCGGTGTTCGAAGACCTGCTGTACCAGAACCTGCGTCAGCCCGGTGGCGCCAATGACGTGCAAAACACGCTGCCCTCGGACATGCAGGTGGGCAGCGGCGTGCGCCCGGTGGCCACCGAACGGCTGCACAGCCAGGGCGGCCTGGAGAACACCGGCAACTCCCGCGATCTGGCGATCAACGGCAAGGGCTTCTTCCAGGTGCGCATGCCCGATGGCAATGTGGCCTTTACCCGTGACGGCAGTTTCCAGCTGGATCAGAACGGCCAGATGGTCACCTCCAGTGGCTACCCGCTGGAACCGGCGGTGATGATTCCGGAAAACGCCCTGTCGGTGAGTATCGGCAAGGACGGCCTGGTGACCGTCACCGAGCCGGGCTCCACCCAGAGCGTGGAGGTCGGCCAGCTGACCGTGTCCACCTTCGTTAACCCGGCCGGCCTGCAAAGCATCGGCGAGAACCTCTATCTGGAAACCACCGCCTCCGGCATGCGCACCGAAAGCATGCCGGGCATGAACGGCGCCGGCGGTCTGTACCAAGCCTATGTGGAAACCTCCAACGTCAATGTGGTGGAGGAAATGGTCAACATGATCCAGACCCAGCGCGCCTATGAAATCAACAGCAAGGCGGTGAAGACTTCCGACGAAATGCTGTCCCGTCTGGCGCAGCTCTGACGGTGATGCGAGAGAACCGGGTGGACGCCATCGTGAAACCTTGCCGGATTGGCACCGTGCTGTTGTCGCTGTTCCTGTGGCTGAGCGGCTGCGCGCAATTGCCGCAGCCCTCGGTGGTGGGCGAGCAGGAAAGCGTGGACATTCCGCAGCCGCCGCCGGCGCTGTCCAACGGTTCCATCTACCAGGCCGGGCGCGGCCAGAAGCCGCTGTTCGAGGACCGCCGCCCGCGTGCGGTGGGCGACGTGCTGACGGTGATGGTCAACGAACAGGTGAGCGCCAGTAAGAGCTCGCAGAGCAACGCTGACCGCAGTGGTTCCGCGTCCTTCACGCCCACCGCCGTACCCAAGGGCCTGGAAGATCTCAGTGATTACGGCTTTGATCTCACCGGCGAGAACGACTTTGAGGGCGGCGGTGGCTCCCAGGCGGAGAACACCTTTACCGGCACCATCACCGTGACGGTGCTGGAAGTGCTCACCAACGGCAATCTGCGGGTGCGCGGCGAGAAGCAGATTCTGATCAACCAGGGTACTGAATTCATCCGTTTCTCCGGGGTGGTCGATCCGCTGGAGATCTCCGACACCAATACGGTGCCCTCCACCCAGGTGGCGGACGCGCGCATCGAGTACGTCGGTGACGGCTACATCAACGAAGCGCAGCACATGGGTTGGCTACAACGCTTTTTCCTGAATATTTCGCCGTTTTGAACAGGGGAGTGACGGTCATGGCACGGTTGCGTCTGGGCGCGCTGACACTATCGCTGAGTCTGATGCTGAGCGTCTTGAACTCGCCGGCGCGGGCGGAATCCCTGCGTGAGCTGGCGGATTTTTCCGGTGTGCGCGATAACGTGTTGGTGGGTTACGGCCTGGTGGTGGGCCTGGACGGCTCCGGCGACCAGACCATGCAAACCCCGTTTACCACGCAAAGTTTGACCAATATGTTTTCGCAGCTGGGCATTGCGATTCCGCCGGGCACCAACATGCAGTTGCGCAACGTGGCCGGCGTGATGGTCACCGCCGACCTGCCGCCGTTTTCCGCCCCCGGCCAGCGCATCGACGTGGTGGTGTCCTCGATCGGTAACGCGCGCAGCCTGCGTGGCGGCACCCTGCTTATGACGCCGCTCAAAGGCGCCGACGGCGCGACTTACGCGCTGGCCCAGGGCAATCTGCTGATCGGCGGTGCCGGTGCCGAAGCCGGCGGCAGCAGCGTCCAGATCAATCAGCAGGCCAGTGGGCGCATCGCCGGCGGCGCGGTGGTGGAGCGCGAAGTGCCGCTGCAACTGGGCGCCAACGGCGGCCTGCTCGAACTGCAATTGAAGACCGCCGATTTCGGCACCGCCGAGCGCGCGGTGCGTGCCATCAACCAGGAATTCGGCAGCATCGTGGCGGCGGCGCGCAACGCCCGCACCATTCAGTTGCGCGGCCCGGAGAACGACAACGACCGGGTCAGTTTCATGGCCCGGGTGGAACGTGTCTACGTCACCCCCACCGACGCGCCCGCCAAGGTGATCATCAATGCGCGCACCGGTTCCGTGGTGCTCAACGGTCGCGTCACCCTGAAGCCGGCGGCGGTGGCGCACGGCAATCTGTCGGTGGTGATCGACACCGAGTTCGGGGTCAGCCAGCCGGCCCCCTTTGGCGGCGGCGACACCACGGTGGTGCCGGACAGCGAAATCAGCATTCAGCAGCAACAGGGGTCGCTGCAGTTCGTCGAAGGCGCCGACCTGATGCAAGTGGTGGACGCCCTCAACGCGCTGGGCGCCACGCCCCAGGAGTTGATGTCCATTCTCGAAGCGTTGAAAGCGTCCGGCGCCCTGCGCGCGGAACTGGAGATTATCTGATGGACGGTTCCATACAGGGTCAGTTCGCGCTCGACGTGCAGGGGCTCGACCGGCTCAAACACAGCGCCGCCCGCGACCCGCAGAAACAACTGCGCAGCGCCGCCGAGCAGTTCGAGGCGCTGTTTCTGCACCGCATGATCAAAAGCATGCGCGACGCCTCGCCGCGCTCGGAGCTCACCGACAGCTCGCAGATGCGTTTTTATCAGTCCCTGTTCGACCAGCAAATGTCGCAGCACATGGCCGGTCGTGGATTGGGGCTGGCGGACCAGCTGGTGGCGCAGCTTTCCGGTAAGGGGGTTTCCCCCGACGCCGCGCGTGCCGCCACCGGTGCGTCGCCGCTGGACGCCATTCCCCGTGGCGAACCGCGCCGGTTGCCCGGCGTGGATTCTGCGGCAGGCGACCCTGCGGCAGGCGTCCCTGCGGCAGGTACTTCGCAGGGCAAGGCGGCGTCCGCGATGGACGATGCCGGCGCGTCCGACACCGTGGCGCGTACCGAGCCGCCTCGGCCGCCGTTGCTGAGCGCGGCCAACCCGGCGACGCCCACCGATTTCGTGCATCAACTCTCCGAGCCGGCCCGGGAAGCGTCCCGGCGCACCGGCATGCCGGCGCCGCTGATCCTGGCCCAGGCGGCCCTGGAAACCGGCTGGGGACGCCGGGAAATCCCCACCGCCGACGGCGCCAACAGCCATAACCTGTTCGGCATCAAGGCCGGCGCCGACTGGAAAGGCCCCACCACCGAAGTGGTCACCCACGAATACATTAACGGCCGGCGCACACAGGTGGTGGACCGCTTCCGCGTCTATGACTCTTACGCCGAGGCGTTCGCCGATCACAGCCGGCTGATCCGAGACAACCCGCGCTACGCGCGGGTGCTCGACGCCGCGGACGCGAAGCAGGCGGCGCAGGCTCTGCAGAACGGCGGTTACGCCACCGACCCGGCTTACGCGGATAAGCTGGTAACCCTGATGGATCAGATCGGCGGGCTGGACGGTACGGACCGATTTGCGGCAGCGGACTTTGTAGGAGCGGGCCCCGCCCGCGAAAGGGGCGAAGCCCCGGCAGGATCCCAGAGACCTGTTCGATAAGCGTCTCTGGGATCCCGCCGGGTGGCTGGTACCACCCTTTCGCGGGCGGGGCCCGCTCCTACAGCAAGCATTAAAGAAGCGCGGGGCGCGGTCGATATAAAGGGTACGGGTTAACAGGAACAATACGATGAGCATGTTTTCCATCGGGCTCAGCGGCCTGAACGCCGCGCAGAACGCCCTGAACACCACCAGTAACAACATCAGTAATGTCTATACGCCCGGCTACAACCGCGAGCTGACATTGCTGGGCGAGCGCTCCAGCAGCGGCGGCGTGCAGGTCAACGATATTCAACGCCAGTTCGATTACTACGTGGCCGATCAGCTCAACGCGGCGGGCAGCAAAAGCAGCGCCCTGCAGTCCTATCAGACCCAGGTCAGCCAGATCGACAACCTGCTTGCCGATCAGGAAGCGGGTCTGGCGCCGCTGATGCAGGATTTCTTCTCGTCGCTGGAAGATCTGGCCAGCGCGCCGTCCGATCCGGCGGCCCGCCAGGGCGTGATCGGCGCGGCGGACACGCTCAGTGCCCAGTTCCGTTCCTTC